>NZ_JBMQQZ010000043.1:0-3487 GCF_057362025.1 Bordetella sp.
GAAGGCGATGGTCGGCCAGATCCAGGTATCGCCGAAGCCCGCCATCATCGCGTCGAAATCGCCCGCCAGCGTATTGGCGAATCCATGGAACAGGCCGTGCGAACCTTCGAAGACGGTGCGCGGCCCCTTGAAGCCTTCCAACGCGAGGCGAACCGCGCGGTAGCCCGACTGCGCGGCCCAACCGGGATGCATGCGCTTGGTCCACGAGCCATCGGCCAGGTACTCGATGATGCCCGATGCCATGCTGCCCGCGATGCCGAAGGCATCGACCATTTGCTGCTCCGTCAGCCGCAGCGCCGCGCCGATGCCGGCCACGGCGCCCATCACGCCGAACACCGCCGTCGGATGAAAGCCGGCCTTGTGCACCCTGGTCGGCGCCACCGCGCACAGGCGGCACATGATCTCGGAACCGATGGCCAATCCGTGCAGGAAGTCCTGCCCGGAAAACCCATGGCGTTCCGCCGCCGCGATCAACGCGGGCACGATCACCACGCCCGCATGCACCGGACCGCCCTCGAAGGTGTCGTCGAAGTCCTCGCCATGGGCGGCGATGCCGTTCACGAAGGCGGCGCCTTCGACGCCCAGCTTGCGGGCATGGCCCAGCACCGTGCATGGGCCATCCGCGTCGATGGACGCGATGGCCGCCGCCACATACGGCTGCTCGCGCGCCGCGATGCAGATGCCGGCGATATCCAGCACCATGCGCCGGCCGGTTTCGCGGGCACCGGGGGCGTTCTCCGGCCGCGCGGCCAGGATGCCGCGCGCCAACCGCTGGGAGATCGATACGTCGGGGTTCTTGCTTGCTTCGGACATGCTGTTTCCTGTCGAAATCGGTGGACGACGCGCGGCGGCGTCAATCGATGCTGATGTTGCTGTCGTGGGCGACCTGCGTCCACGTGCGTACTTCCTTGGCGATGTAGTCGCCGAACTGCGGCGGGGTCATCGGCATCGGCTCGATACCGATCTGCCGCAGCTTCTGCTGGAACTCGGCCGACTTCAGGATGTCGTTGACCGTCGCGTTCAGCTTGTCCGTCACGGCCTGCGGCATGTGGGCGGGGCCGACCACGCCATACCAGGTCAGCGCCTGCATCGTGGGATAGCCCAGCTCCTGGAAGGTCGGCACGTCCGGCAGGACGGCCTGGCGCTTCTCGCCCGTAACGGCCAGCGGCCTCACCCTGCCCGACCGCACCGCGGGCAGCCCCGCGGCCACGCCGGGAAACACCGTCTGCACGCGGCCGCCGAAGACGTCCGTCAGAGCTTCGCTCATGCTTTTGTACGGCACCGACAGGTCATTGAAGCCGGCCACGTGCTTGAACTCTTCCATCGCCAGATGATTCAGCGTGCCGTTGCCCGAGGTGCCGTAGCTGAGCTTGTCCGGATTCTGTTTGGCGTAGGCCACGAAATCCTTCAGCGTCTTCACATCCAGGTGCGGCCCGACCAGCAGCATATTCGCCGTGCCGCCGATCATGGCGACCGGCGTGAAGCTCTTCACGGCGTCATAGGGGGTTTTGCGCACCGCGGGATTGGTGCCGTGCGTGCCGACGTAAGCGATCATCAGGGTGTAGCCGTCCGGCGTGGCGCGCGCCGTGTCGGACGCCCCGATGATGCCGCCCGCGCCACCCTGGTTCTCGATATAGAAGGATTGCCCCAGCCGCTGGGAAAGCTGTTCCGCCAGCAGGCGGCCGACCACGTCCACACCCCCGCCCGCCCCCTGCGGCGCGATCACCCGGACTTTATGGTTGGGATAATCGGCCTGCGCGTGGGCGGCCTGCGCGGCCATGCCGAACGCCAGCGTCAAACACGCGCGTGCCGCGATGCGCGCGGGGGTAAGTACCATCTTCATGTCGTCTCCTGGAAAATTCTTGTGCCGGTGCCCGCCAGGCGCCGGCTCTGTGTCGCTGCCTCGGGCACGCCACGGCCCTCCCGTCGGATCGCTTCGCCGGTGCCGCATCACGGCCCTCTCGTCGGATCGCTTCGCCGTTGCCGCATGCCGGGACGCCATCGCCCGGACTCGTCGCCTGCCGCCATCCCTTGCTAACCCAGATAAGCGCCGCCGTTCGCATGCATCGTCTGCCCGGTCAGGTAGCGCGCCTTGGGCCCGCACAGGAACGCCACCAGATCGGCCACCTCTTGCGGCGTGCCGCGCCGTCCCAGCAGCGTCGAATGCTTCGCGTGATGCGCCGGCGTCCCTTGCGCGGAATGTCCGCGCGCCGTATCGATCAGGCCGGGCACCACGCAGTTCACCGTCACGCCGTCGCCGCTCAGGTCGTGGGCCAGGCCGCGCGTCAGGCCGACCAGCCCCATCTTGGCGGCGATCACATGCGCGCGGCCGGCCGACCCGCCATGCGCGGACATGCCGCCGATATTGACGATGGCGCCCGCCGGAGAGCGCCGCAGCCAGGGCGCCGCAGCGTGCGCGCACAGGTAGGCACCGTCCAGGATCACGCCGGTGACCTCGCGCCATTGCGCCCAGTCCAGCTCGTCGAAGCTGGCCTCGCGACGGATCGCCGCGTTGTTCACCAGGATATCGATGCGTCCGAAGCGCGCCACCGCCGCATCGACCAGGCTTTGCGCGCCTTCCGGATTCGAGATATCGGCCAGATGCACCAGCGCCCTGGCGCCGGCCTGCTCGATCAGCGCGGCCGTTTCTCGCGCTTCGTCCGCCGATCGCTGCGCGTTCACCACCACATCGGCGCCCTGCCGGCCCAGTTCCACCGCAATGGCGCGTCCGATATTGCGGGCCGCGCCCGTGACGATGGCCACCCGTCCGGACAAGGGCCGATTCGTTGCTTCACTTGCCGTTGCTTCACTCATCGCTGCTTCACTCATGCGCGGGACTCCTGAATTCCATGACGGGTGCCCCGGATGCCGGGGTCTTGGGCTTGGGCGCCGGCGTCCCGGCCTGCAGGACCTTGTCGGGCCGCATCCAGAACGACATCACGATGCCCACCGCCAGAATCGCGATCGACACCACGAAGGGCGAGGTATAGCTGCCCGTGGCATCGACGATGTAGCCGAAGGTGATGGGCGAGATGACCGCGGCCAGTCCCGCGGCCGTGCTGACGAAACCCGTGGCGACGCCGGCATAGGCGGGCGCCACGTCCATCGGTGTCGCGAACACCGGCCCCGCGCTCAACTCCAGGAAGAACAGCGCGGCGGCCAGGCACAGGGCCACCACGGTCTCGTCCTGCACGAACAGCACGCCGGACATGAACAGAATGGACCCGCCGAAACCCAGGATGACCACGTTGCGGCGTGCCGCGTTCACCTTGCCGGTGCGCGTATAGAGCCAGTCCGTCAACATGCCGCCGGCGGTATTGCCGACCACGGCGGCCAGGAACACCGCGCCGGTATAGAACGCCGAGTGCTTCAGATCGATATGGAAATGCGATACGAAGAAGCTGGGCAGCCAGCTCAGGTACATCCACAGCGCCCAGGCGTGCGCGAAGAAAACGATGGTCACGGGCAGGATGCGGCGCAGCAGCGC
>NZ_JBMQQZ010000044.1:0-29030 GCF_057362025.1 Bordetella sp.
GCATCGCCGCGAAACCGCCCGAACAAACCCTGACAAAACGCCGCGCCCATACCGGAATACGCGCCGTCTTCGGCATCGACGGCGGCGGACGCAGGGCGCGCGACCGCGCATGCCCTGCAGGGCCGATCAAGAATGCTTGCGCCCGGCGCTCACAAGGCCGCGACGCGGCTATTGATCAGGTCCGTGACCAGCATATGGCCGGGCGCGTGGGTGATGCAGAACGACGGCTTGACCGCCGCGACGACGGACTGCGGCGTGACGCCACAAGCCCAGAACACCGGGACCTCGCCGGGGCGGATATCGACCGCGTCGCCGTAGTCGGGACGATCGATGTCGGCAATGCCGATGGCCGCGGGATCGCCGAAGTGAACCGGCGCGCCATGGACGGACGGAAAGCGCGACGTCACCTGGATGGCGCGGATGGCGTCGGCGGGCTTGAGCGGCCGCATCGACACCACGAGCGGTCCCGAAAAACGGCCGGCGGGCGCGGTCGGGACATTGGTGCGGTACATCGGCACGTTGCAGCCCTGCTCGATGTGGCGAACCGGCAGGCCGTTGTCCAGCATGGCTTCCTCGAAAGAGAACGAGCAACCGATCAGGAAGGACACCAGGTCGTCACGCCAGACATGGCGGACGTCCGACGGTTCTTCGACCAGCACGCCGTCCTTCCACACGCGGTAGCGCGGGATGTCGGTACGGATATCGATATCCGCGCCGAGCTCCGGCAGCGAAGGGTCGCCGGGTTCGGATACCGCCAGGATGGGGCAAGGCTTGGGATTGCGCAGGCAGAAGCGCAGGAAATCGTCGGCCATTTCCTTGGGCAGGATCGCCAGATTGGCCTGCACGTAACCGGGTGCCACGTTGGCGGTCGGACCGGTCATTGCGCCGGATCGTGCATCCAGGCGAGCCTGGAGGGAGGCCGATGGCGTGCCGGCCATGGAATGCTGCGGGTGAGCGGACATCGTGAATTCCCCGTGTGAATCTCATGAATTCTTATCAGAAGCGCATTGCACCGTACCGGCCGCGGCGCTGTCCAATCACATGTTCCGATGAACCGTGATAACAATTTCTTATCGCACATGGCGCCAGGCCCTGTTTTGCGGGGTAAACCGCGCCGCGGGCGCCTGCTCTACTTTTCGGCCTTGGCGGGCGGACGCGGGGTAATCCCTAATCCCGGTACCGCCAGCGGAGCAGGATCCAGGGTGACCGGATTACCCGCCGTGCGCGCCGCGTCCTCGCGGGCGATGTACTGCGCAGCCTGTGCAACGGTGCGCGCCACATGGCTGTCCGGTCCCTGCATCCAGCATGCCGTGTAATTGAGCGGCGGCAGCTCGGGTGCCTGCACGTCCAGGATCTGCAGCAGGCCCTGCGCCAGCTCGCGGCCCAGGATGACCGGCGCGATGACGGCGGTGCCGATACCGTCCAGCGTCATGCGCACGATCACGCTCAGGGCGGAACTGCCGTACATGCGGGGCGTCTGCACCCCGCTTTCGACCAGGATGCGGCGTACCGACCGATGCGGGTCGGTATTGGACGTGTACGTGATGACCGGCCAGCGCCCCAGGCGCTTCAGTGAAATCGGCGGCCGGCCCAGGCGCAGCTGCGGGCTGGCGATCCAGGCCAGCGGATAGCGGCACAAATGAATGCTTTCGACGCGGGGCTCGTCCATCGGCCCCAGCAGGAAGGCCAGGTCGATCTGGTGCGAGGCCAGCTGCGTGCGCAGCGCCGTACTGGTATCGACCTGGATGTCCACCATCAGCGCCGGATAGGCCTCGTGCATGTATTCCATCAGGCTCGGCAGCCATGTGTGCACGATCGTTTCCGACACGCCCAGGCGCAAGGTACCGCTCATGACGTTCTGCGCGGCCGCGGCGCGCTGCATGTCCGTGCGCATCTGCAGCATGCGCTCTGCATGCGACAGCAGCTCGTAGCCCTTGGCGGTCAGGGTAATGCCGCGCGAATCCCGCTCGAACAGCCGCACGCCCAGCGTCGACTCCAGCGAGGCGATACGCTGCGAGATCGCGGGCTGCGTCGCGTTGAGCTTTTCTGCGGCGGCGCGAAAGCCCCCCAGGCGGGCGACCCAGAAGAAAGTCTCGATATTGCGCAGGTCGATCATGAAACAAGGGGCGGGCCGGGGCCATCAGTAAAATTGATCGCTCTGAGCGTATCATGGCGGGCGCCAGAAACAGCACATCGGCCGGACCGGTCACCGGTCCATGGCCACCGAGGAGAGCAGGCTTATGGCTACACGGGCGCAACAAGCCCATGTGGGGCGCGGCGCGACAGCGGCCGGCACGATGGCGATTTCCACGCAACCGCTGGCCGGCATCGCGCTGCTGCTGGTTTCCATGTGGACACTGTCCAGCCTGGATGCCAGCGGCAAGTGGGTCATGGCCGCCGGCGTGCCGATGCTGCTGCTTTCCTGGGTGCGCTATGCCGCGCACTTCGCCGTGGCCCTGGCCCTGATCGTGCCGGCCAAGGGATGGGGCATCCTGGTCAGCCGCAAGCCGCGCGAACAAATGCTGCGCGGCGGCGCCATGCTGGGTGCCACCCTTCTGTTCTTCACGACGCTGCGCTATCTGCCGCAGGCCGAAGCCACCGCGATCAACTTCCTGGCGCCGCTGATCGTACTGCTGCTCGCGCCCTGGGTTCTGCGCGAACCGCCGCGCCTGTCGCGCTGGATCGCGGCGGGAGTGGCCTTCCTGGGCGTACTGGTGGTCATCCGGCCCGGTGGGGGCCTGGATCCGACGGGCACCCTGTTCGGGCTTGCCGGCGCTTTCTGTTTTTCCGGGCAATACATCGCGAGCCGGCGCGTGGCCGCGGACGATCCGCTGACTTCCATCATCTGGAGCGGCGGCGTCGGCACCGTGGTGCTGTCGATCGCCCTGCCTTATGTCGTGCCCGCCGCGCTGCCGGTTCTGCGCGAATTGGACCCGCTGCACTGGTGCGTCCTGATATCGACAGGCGTCACGGGCTTCTTCGGCCATCTGCTCCAGATCGCCGCCTACCGCAAGGCCGCGGCATCGACGTTGGCGCCGTTCACGTATCTGCAGATCGTCAGCTCCACGACCACCGGCTGGCTCATCTGGGGCCATTTCCCCGATGCTCTGACGTGGGTGGGTATCGCCATCATTTGCGGCAGCGGCATCACGATAGGGATCCTGGAATGGCGGCGCGCGCGGGTGCCGGTTTGATGGCCCGGGCATCCGGCCGGCCGTCCCCGCCGCTTCGGACAAGGGACACAACCGGTTTATGCCGTTTGCCGTAGGCGCGGCCGCGCGCCGATGAGCGCGCCGGATGTCGTCCTATACTGCCTTGCACACAAAACGCTTGCGGGCGGGAAGGAGACGATCATGCCACGCAAATACATCGATTGCCGGGAGTTCCCCAGCGAGAGCAACTGCTCGGTCGCCCTTTCGGCGGACAGTGAAGACGAATTGCTGGAGGCCGCCGTGCAGCACGCCTGCGCGGTTCATCGCCACGCCGACACACCCGAATTGCGGCAGCAGATCCGCACGCTCTTCCACGACGGCACGCCGCCCGTCGACACGCCTCGCCGCGCCTGAACACCCCGTCGGGTTTTCCGCGACATACCTGACGCGGCCGTGCCGGCGCGGCCACGCAAGGCCTTGGGCACCGGGACTGCTGTCGCCCGCGCGTCCGCACGCACCGGCCATCCATTGCCGGCGGGATGGAGCTGGACCTGGCCCCCGCCGAGGGGGATTTCCATGTTCACGCTTTCCAGCACCGCCATCGATGACCTGAAGGCCAATATGCGGGGCCGCGTCGTGCTACCCGCCGATCCCGACTACGACGAAGTGCGCAAAGTATGGAATGCCATGATCGACCGTCGTCCGGCAGCCATCGCGCGCTGCGCCGGCGTTGCCGACGTGCGGTGCGCAATCCTGTTCGCGCGCGAGCATGGCGTGCCGCTGACCATCCGCGGCGCCGGTCACAACATCGCCGGCAGCGCGATTTGCGATGGCGGCATCATGGCGGACCTGTCGACGATGCGATCGGTGCGCATCGATCCGGCGGCGCAGCGCGCCTGGGTCGAACCGGGTGCCACGCTGGCCGATTTCGACCATGAAGCCCAGGCTTTCGGCCTGGCCACGCCGTTGGGCATCAACTCGACGACCGGCATCGCCGGCCTGACGCTGGGCGGCGGCTTCGGATGGCTGAGCCGCCGCTTCGGCATGACGGTGGACAATCTGCGCGCGGCCGACGTCATCACGGCAGACGGCGAACTGGTCCATGCCGGCCCGGGAGCGCACGAGGATCTGTTCTGGGCCATTCGCGGCGGCGGCGGCAACTTCGGCGCCGTCACGATGTTCGAGTTCGAGCTGCACGCGGTCGGCCCGCAGATCTACGGCGGACTGGTGGTGCTGCCGATGGACCAGGCACGCGACGCCCTGCACGCCTACCGCCAGGCCGCCAAGTCCATGCCGGAAGACCTGACGGTATGGGCGGTGCTGCGGCAGGCGCCGCCGCTTCCCTTTCTGCCCACCGAGGTGCATGGGAAACCGGTCGCCGTCTTCGCGATCTGCTATAGCGGACCGGTGGAAAACGGCCCGCTGGTGGTCGAACCGGTGCGGCAATTCGGCACGCCGCATGGCGAGCACCTGGGCGTCATGCCGTATATCGCCTGGCAGAAAGCCTTCGACCCGCTACTGACGCCGGGGGCGCGCAACTACTGGAAATCCCATGACTTCGCCGAACTGTCGGACGGGCTGTTCGACACGCTGATCGGTTCGGCGTCGCGCCTGCCATCGCCGCAATGTGAAATCTTCCTTGGGCAGCTCGGCGGGCAGGCCGGGCGCGTGCCGTCCGACGCCACGGCCTATCCCAACCGCAATGCAAAGTACATCGTCAACGTGCATGCGCGCTGGGACGCCGCCGCCGACGATGCGGCCTGCATAGGCTGGGCACGCGAGTTCTTCGATGCGGCAGCCCCGTTTTCGCTGGGCAGCGTGTACGTGAACTTCATGACGGAGGAAGAGTCCGCGCGCGTCAACGCGGCCTATGGTCCCAACTATGCGCGGCTGGCCACCATCAAGGGCCGCTACGACCCGCATAACCTGTTTCGCCACAACCAGAACATCCAGCCTTCCCGATGAAGGCATAACGGGCCGCGGCAAACGGGAATGTCCGGCGCCTGACCCGTCGTCAGGCCCCGGACACCACTTTCCCGGCCGCCAGCACCAGTTGCCGCTCGCAACGCGCCGCCAGCCCGGCGTCATGCGTCACCAGCACCAGCGTGGCGCCGTGTTCGCGATGCAATTCGAAGATCAGATCGATGATGCGCGCGCCGGTGGCCGCATCCAGGCTGCCGGTGGGCTCGTCGGCGAACAGCAAGTCCGGCTTGACCACGAAGGCGCGCGCCAGCGATACCCGCTGCTGTTCGCCGCCCGATAGCGTGCGTGGATAGTGGTGCAACCGGTCGCCCAGGCCGACGCGTTCCAGCATGCCGCGCGCGGCATCGCGCGCGGGCAGGCCCGCCAACTCCAGCGGCAGCATGACGTTTTCCAGCGCGGTCAGGTTGGGCAGCAGCTGGAAGGACTGGAAGACGAAGCCCACGTGACGCGCCCGCAACTGGGCGCGGCCGTCCTCGTCCAGATCGAACAGCGGCCGGCCCGCCAGCGTTACCGAGCCGCTGCTGGGAACATCCAGCCCGGCCAGCAGTCCCAACAATGTCGACTTGCCGGAACCGGAGCTGCCGGTGATCGCCAGGGCCGTCCCGGCGGGCACCGTAAAATCGATGGCATCCAGTATGGCCAACGTGCCGCCCGCGTCGGCGACCCGCTTGCCCAACCCCCGCACCTCTATCGCGTTACCCGTATCCATGCGCCCGCTCATCCGTTTGTTGTTTGCCACCGTACTGGCCTTGCTGGCGACCGCAGCCCATGCTCAGACCGCCACCGCCGCCGCCGGTTCCCCGGCCCGCAAAACCATCCTTGTGGTCGGCGATAGTCTATCCGCCGAATATGGCATCGCGCGCGGGACCGGCTGGGTGCCCCTGCTGGGACGCCGCCTGGCCCAGGAGCAACCCGCATGGACGGTCATCAACGCCAGCATCAGCGGCGATACTACCAGCGGCGGTCTGACGCGCTTGCCCGCCTTGCTGCGGCAGCATCATCCGGCCATCGTTATTCTGGAGCTGGGCTCGAATGACGCACTGCGCGGCCTGCCCCTGTCCATGACGCAACAGAACCTCACCGCCATGGCCAGGCAAGCCCGGCAAGCCGGCGCCGCGGTACTACTGGTGGGCATGCAGATCCCGCCAAACTACGGCCGCGCCTATACCGACCAGTTCCGGGAGTTGTTCGAGAAGGTCGCGCAGGCGGAAAACGCCCGCCTGGTGCCCTTTCTGATGGAAGGCATCGCCACCGACCGGGACCTGTTCCAGCCCGACGGCCTGCATCCGAACGAACGCGGGCAACCGAAATTGCTGGACAACGTCTGGGCCGGCTTGCGGCCGATGCTGAACTGACGCCCAAGCGGCGCGCACCCGGCCTATGCCATGCGCGCCGCGGCGTGGGCGTGGCGCGGGTTTGATACGCGCGAGTTGCGCGCCCCGCGCCTTCCGCCGCGTCAGCTTGTCTGCTGTTCGGTATCGCCGCCCTGCAGCACACGCGCTGCCGCCGGCGCGATCTCGACCTTGTACTGCTGGCGCAGCATCTTCAATACGGCCTCGTCTTCCGCCTGGGCCCAGGCACCGGACAATTGCTGGTTCAAAGCCGTCAAGGCATCGGAATTGCTTTTGCCGGGTTCGACCTTGTCGATCCGCGCGATGACATAGTCGTCGCCATCGCGCGCGCCGGTGTAGGAAGGCAGCGGCATCGCGGGCGCTCGCATGACGGCATCGAGCACCGGGCGCGACAGGCTCTGCGGATTCTGGCGCGATACGTCCATCGCGCCGCCGAAACCGTCGGCCGCGGCCGCGGGATTCTTGCGCAAGGCTTCCAGCGCCTGCTGGCCAGCCTTGTCGGCTGCATCGGCGGCGCGGGTTTCGATCAGCCGCGCGCGGATCTTGTCTTTCAACTGATCCAGGGGCGGCACATGGGCCGGCGTACTGGCCGCCACGCGGACCACCAGCATGGTATCGGGCGTCAGCTCGATGACACCGGAGTTCTGCTTGTCGCGCAGGACTTCCGGGCTGAACAGGGCCTGGCGCACACGCGGGTTGTCCAGCAGCGCGGAATCGGGGCTGGCGGAGGCGGCGCCGGGGCCGGCCTGGTCCTGCGGCAGCAGGCCGCTACGCGTAATGCCACCGGCCTGGCGCAGCTTCAGGCCCAGGGCATCGGCGGCCGGCTGCAGGCTGTCGCGCTGGTCATACACCAGCGAGGTGAGCTTGGTCGCCATATCGGAAAAACGCGACGAGGCGATCTGCTTGCGGATTTCCTCGACGATCTGGTCCCGTACCTCGGCCAGCGGCTTGGTTTGCGCCGGCTGCAGATCGGTCAGTTGCACCACGTGCAGGCCGAACGGGCTTTCGATCACGCCGGACACCTGGCCTTTGTTCAACCCGTCGACGGCCTTTTGCAGCGCCGGCGTCAGCATGCCGGGACCGATCCACCCGAGGTCGCCCCCGCGGCTGCTGGAACCGGCATCCTCGGAATATTTCTTGGCCAATTCCGCGAATGCGCCGGGATTGGCCGCGGCCTGCCGGGCGATGTCCTCGGCCTTGGCGCGGGCGGCCTTGCGCTGCGCGTCCGTCGCGTCCGCCGCCAGCTTGATCATGATATGGCTGGCGCGGCGGCGCTCCGGCTGGCCGAAGCGGCTTTTATTCTGTTCGTAGTACTTGGCGATGTCGTCGTCGCTGACCTTGATGCCGGTACTGGCGGCGGCTTCGTCCAGCACCAGGTATTGCGCCTGGACCTGATCCGGCACCTGGTATTGCTGCTTGTTGGCGTCGTACCAGCTTTGGATATCCGCGTCGCTGACCTGCACCTTGCCCTTGTAATCGGCAGCGGCGAAGCGCCGCGTCAGGACATGGCGGGTTTCGGTCAGCGCGTGTTCGATGGACCCCGCCACCGTGGCCGGCAGGCGGGCCGATTGCGAGATCGGATCCAGGACCCGGCCGACGGCCAGGTCGCGACGCAGGCCGGCTTCGAACGTCGCCGGGGTCAGCCCTTGCGCGGCGAGCACGGCGCGATAGCGTTCGGGCGAGAACTTGCCGTTGTCCTGCACGGCAGGATTCGACGCGATGGTATTGCGCAGCGTCTCGTCCGATACCGAAAAGTGGTTGTCGGCCGCGGCGGCCGCGAGCAGGCGCTGGTTGATCATCTGATCCAGCAGCCGCTGCCGCATGGCCGGTGTGTCCACCAGCGCGGGGTCGAACTGCGCGCCCATCATCTGGCGATACTGGTCCAGCTGGTCGCGCCGGGCCTGGTCGTATTCGCGCTGCGTGATGGGCTTGCCGTTCACGGTCGCCATCTTGGGTTCCTCGGACATGAAGCTGCTGTAGCTTTGCACGCCGAAGAAGGCGAATGTCGGAACGATGAGGATCAGCAGGATAAGCTGCATCCAACGCTGATGGTTGCGGATGAAATCGAACATGAGATCCCTGTTGCGGCGCGCCTATCCCCCTGGGGGATTCCGGCTTCGAACGGCCCGGCGCCAAAAAAAGCGAACTGTATCCGCCTCGCTTCTTGCTGTAATGCCGGATCAGCGGGCAGAGGAGTTTAACACCTTCGGACGCCGGCGGCAGGCATTGGGGGACGGAGCCGCCCCTCGCCGCGGGGGACGCGGCCGCAAGCGGCGCACAGCGTCGCATTGCCAAGGTTCCGGTATGCTGACGGGTTCGTCCCCAATGCCCGATTCCGCTATGGACACTCCCCTTCCCGCCTGGCCCTACCCGCGCCTGATCGCCCATCGCGGCGGCGGCAGGCTGGCCCCCGAAAACACCATGGCCGGCATGCGCGTCGGCGCCGAGCACGGCTTTCGCATGTTCGAATACGACGTCAAACTCAGCCTGGACAATGTCCTGATCCTGCTGCACGACGACGATGTCGACCGCACGACCAGCGGGCAAGGTCCCGCGCGCGCCAAAACCTATGCCGAACTGGCCGAACTGGATGCCGGATCCTGGCATTCCGAGCGTTTCGCCGGGGCGCGCATCCCCACCCTGGAGGAAGTCGCGCGCTATACCCTGGAACAGGGCATTGCCAGCAACGTCGAGATCAAGCCCTGCCCAGGCCGCGAAACCGAGACCGGCACCGCCGTCGCGCTGGCCGTGCGCGAGCTCTGGCGCGACGCGGCGGTGCCGCCCCTGCTGTCGTCGTTCTCCGAGGAAGCATTGGCGGCCGCCCACGTCGCCGCGCCCAAGCTGCCGCGCGCGCTGCTTGTCGAGAAAATACCCATGGACTGGCGCGACCGTCTGGTGCAGCACGATTGCATCGCCTTCAACGTCAACCAGAAAGACGTCACTCCGGAACTGGTCAAGGCCGTGCACGGCGCCGGCTATCGCCTGTCGGCCTGGACGGTGAACGACCCGTCGCGCGCGCGCGACCTGCTGGACTGGGGCGTCGATGCCATTTTCACCGACGAACTGGCCACCATCCGGCCTGACGCATGAACCTCGCAGGAACAGAGAGCACACCTTGTTCAGTTATCGCCACGCCTTCCACGCCGGCAACCATGCCGATGTGCTCAAGCATGCCATCCTGATCCATGTACTGGACTACCTGGGCCAGAAAGACACGCCTTACTGGGTGATCGACACGCATGCCGGCGCCGGCCTGTACCGGTTGGACAGCGACTGGGCCAGCAAGAATGCCGAGTTCGCCGACGGCATCGGCCGGCTATGGGAACGCGCGGACGTGCCGCCCCTGCTGGCGCGCTATCTCGAGCGCATACGCGACTACAACCCGAACGGCCAGCCGCGCCTCTATCCCGGCTCTCCCTGGCTGGCCCTGGACGCCATGCGCGAGCACGACCGTTTGCGGCTATTCGAGGCGCACCCGACGGAAGCCGAGGTGCTGGTGGGCAACCTGGAAAAACGAGGGGGCGTGGCGCTGCGCCAGACCACCATTTTCGATACCGATGGGTTCGAAGGCATGAAAGCCCTGCTCCCGCCGCCGCCGCGCCGCGGGCTGGTCCTGGTCGATCCCTCGTATGAAGACAAACAGGACTATCGGCGGGTGGCGCTGGCCGTGAAGGAAGGACTGAAGCGCTTTGCCACCGGCATGTATGCCGTGTGGTACCCGCAGGTGCAGCGACGCGAATCGCTGGAAATGCCGCGCCAGCTGGAAAAAGCCGGCAGGCGCTGGCTGCACGTTTCGCTATCGGTCAAAAAACCCGCGACCGATGGCTTCGGCCTGCACGGCAGCGGCATGTTTCTGGTCAATCCCCCCTGGACGCTGGCCGCCCAGCTGAAAGAAGCGCTGCCTTGGTTGAAGGAAGTGCTGGCTCAGGACGATCGCGCCCGCTACACGCTGGACGCGCACACGGATTGAGGCTTGCGCGCCGGCAGGTTGCGCGCGCCGTGCCGACCGGCCAGGCGCGCGGCACGGCCTGGCCGGCCGCCACCGCTTAGCGCGCCGCCCGCATCCCCGCCGGCTCCACCTGCATGGCGTTCTGTGGCGCCGTCGTCTGTTGCGAGGTCTGTTGCGGCATCTGCTGCGAGGTCTGTTGCGGCGCGGCCTGCCCGGGCGCGCCTGGCGATGCCTGCGCGGTATGTTCCGTCCATCCGCCGCCCAGCGCCTTGTACAGGTCGACCAGGTTGGTCAGGCGCGCCAGGCGTGTCTGCACCAGGATCTGCTGCGAGTCGTACAGCGACCGTTGCGAATCCAGCACGTTCAGATAGCTGTCCACGCCCTGGCGGAACCGTTGCTGCGACAGGTCGTAGGCGCGCTGGTTGGCCTGCACCAGCAACTGCTGCGCGCGGATCTGGTCATCGATCGTGCCACGGCCCGCCAGTGCATCGGCCACGTCCCGGAACGCCGACTGTATGGACCGCTCGTAGTTCGCGATCTCGATGCGCTTTTGCACCTTGGACAGATCCAGGTTCGCCTGCAGCGAGCCGCCGGCGAAGATCGGCATGGTGATCTCGGGCGCGAAACTCCAGGCGCCCTGCCCGCCCTTGAAAAGGCGTCCCAGGCTGGCGCTGGCCGTGCCCGCGCTGGCCGTCAGCGAGATGGTGGGAAAGAACGCCGCCCGGGCCGCGCCGATATTGGCGTTGGCCGCCTCGAGCTGGTGCTCCGCCGCGCGGATGTCCGGCCGCCGTTCCAGCAGATCCGACGGCAGCCCGGCGGGCAAGCCCGTGGGCATCATGGCATCGTTCAACGAGGCCGGTGTTTCCAGCCTGGCACGCACATCCTGCGGCAGCGGATTGCCCAGCAGCAGCACCAGCGCGTTCATGTCCTGGGCGACCTGCCGTTCAAATTGCGACTGGTTGCGTTCGGCGGTGCGCACCGATACTTCGGCCTGGCTGAGGTCCAGCGCGGTCGCGATATCGTTGTCGTAACTCTGCTTGGTCAGGTTATAGGAATCCCGCTGGCTCGTCAGCGTATCGCGCGTGAGCTGCAAGAGTTCCTGGTCGCTGCGCAAGGTCAGGTAGGCCGTCGCGACCTCGGACACCAGCGAAAGCTGCGTGGCCGTGCGCGTCTCGTCCTGCGCCAGATAGAGCTGCAACGCCTGTTCGTTCAGGCTGCGGATGCGCCCGAAGAAGTCCAGTTCCCAGGACGCGACGCTGGCGCCCACCTGATAGGTGCGGGTGGTCGTCGCGCTGCCGCTGCGGGACAAGTCGCCCGGGGTGCGCTGCGCCGTTTCCTGCGCTCCCACGCCCACCGTGGGGAATAGCTCCGAACGCTGGATACGGTACTGCGCGCGCGCCGCCTCGACGTTCAACGCCGCCACGCGCAGGTCGCGGTTGTTCTGCAGCGAAAGCGAAATCAGCTCCTGCAGCAGCGGATCCGTAAAGAAATCGCGCCATCCCACGTCGGCGGTGGCCAGGCCGCCCGGGGGGACAGTGGCCTGGTTGGCGGAACGATAGGCCGGTCCGCTGGGGTAGGCAGCATCGATCGGCGCGGCAGGCCGCTCATAGTCGGGCATCAGGGAGCAGCCCGCCAGCGCCGCGATAAACGCGGCCGAGAGGGAAATGCGCAGCGGAGTTCTCATTGTTCTGGTGGTCATTCGGCATGCCCCCCTGCCGGGGAAGACGGTGCCGGTCGGTGCTTCTCGTCCTTGGGATCGTGCGGATCGCCGCGCTCGCTCTGGCGCTTGACCTTGAACAGGCGCAGCATCGCCACGAAGAAGGTCGGCACGAAGAAAATAGCCAGGAAGGTCGCGGTCAGCATGCCGCCGATCACGCCCGTGCCGATGGCATTCTGGCTGCCCGACCCGGCGCCGTTGGCGATGGCCAGCGGCACGACGCCCAGGATGAAGGCCATCGATGTCATCAGGATGGGTCGCAGGCGCTGGCGCGCCGCATGGATGGCGGCCTCCGTCAGGCTGGCCCCGGATTCATAGTGCTCTTTGGCGAACTCCACGATCAGGATGGCGTTCTTCGCCGCCAGCCCCACCGTGGTCAGCAGTCCGACCTGGAAGTACACGTCGTTGGACAGGCCACGCAGCAGCGTGGCCGCCAGCGCGCCGATGATCCCCAGCGGGACCACCATCATCACCGCCGTCGGAATGGACCAGCTTTCGTACAGCGCCGCCAGGCACAGGAACACGACGATGAGCGAGATTGCGTACAGCGCGGGCGCCTGCGAACCCGACAAGCGCTCTTCGTACGATAGCCCGGTCCATTCGTAGCCGATGCCGGCAGGCATGGTGGCGGCCAGGCGCTCCATTTCCGCCATGGCTTCGCCGGTACTGCGCCCAGGCGCGGGCTGGCCCAGGATTTCATAGGCCGGCACGCCGTTGTAGCGGTTCAGTTTCTGCGGTCCGTAGCTCCATTCCGCCGCAGCGAAGGCCGAGAACGGCACCATATCGCCCTGCGCGTTGCGCACGTACCATTTGTTCAAATCGTCGGGCAGCATGCGCGATGTGGGTATGCCCTGGACGTACACCTTCTTGACGCGGCCCCGGTCGATGAAGTCGTTGACATAGGTCGAACCCCAGGCCGTCGTCAGCACGCTGTTCAGGTCCTGGATGGAGACGCCCAGCACGCGCGCCTTTTCCCGGTCGATGTTCAGCCGGTACTGCGGGGCGTCCTCGACGCTGTTCGGCCGCACGCCGGCCAGGATGGGGCTTTTCGCGGCCTCGCCCAGCAGTTTGTTGCGCGCGTTCAGCAGGGCTTCGTGGCCCAGGCCCGCGCGATCCATCAGCATCAGATCGAAACCGGTGGCGTTGCCCAACTCCAGCACGGCGGGCGGCGCGAAGGCCACCACCATGGCATCGCGGATAGACCGCGCGAAATGACCGGAAGCCCGCTGCGCCAGGGCCGCCACTTTCTGTTTTGCCAGCGGTCGGTCACCCCAGTCTTTCAGCTTGACGAACATCAGCGCCGCGTTCTGGCCACGACCGCCGAAGTTGAAGCCGTTGATCGAGAACACCGACGCCACCGTATCCTTCTCGTTGTCCAGGAAATACTTGGTGGCCTGGTCGATGACGGCCTGGGTGCGTTCGGCCGTCGCGCCCGAGGGCGTGGCGATCTGGACGAACAAAATGCCCTGATCTTCATCCGGCAGGAAGGACGTGGGGATGCGGGTGAACATGACGACCATGCCGGCCACGATCAGCGCGTAGATCAGCATCAGCCGCGGCGTGCGGTTCAGCACGCGTGCCACGGTGTTGGCATAGCCGTGGCTGCCGCGATGGAATGTCCGGTTGAACCAGCCGAAGAAGCCAGTCTTGGCTTCGTGATGGTCCTTGTCGACGGGTTTGAGCAGCGTCGCGCACAACGCCGGCGTGAAGACCAGCGCGACCAGCACCGACAAGGCCATCGATGACACGATGGTGATGGAGAACTGCCGGTAGATCACGCCCGTGGAGCCGCCGAAGAAGGCCATCGGGATGAATACGGCCGCCAGCACCATCGCGATGCCGACCAGCGCGCCGGTAATCTGCTCCATGGACTTGCGGGTGGCCTGCCGCGGCGTCAGCCCCTCCTCGGCCATCACCCGCTCGACGTTTTCCACGACCACGATGGCATCGTCCACCAGCAGGCCGATGGCCAGCACCATGCCGAACATGGTCAGCGTATTGATCGAATACCCGAATGCCGCCAACACCCCGAAGGTGCCCAGCAGCACCACCGGTACCGCCAGCGTGGGAATCAGCGTGGCCCGCAGGTTCTGCAGGAACAGGTACATGACCAGGAACACCAGCACAATGGCTTCGCCCAGGGTCTTGAACACGTCCTCGATGGAAAGCTTGACGAACGGCGTGGTGTCATACGGATACACCACTTCCATGCCCGGCGGGAAGAACGGCTTCAGGCCATCGATGGTGCGGCGGACCGCATCGGCGGTATCCAGCGCGTTGGCGCCGCTGGCCAGCTTGATGGCCAGGCCGGCCGCCGGCTTGCCGTTGTACAGGCTGTCGATGGTATACGACTGCGCGCCCAGGGCAACACTGCCGACATCGCGCAAGCGCACCTGCGAGCCGTCCGGATTGACCTTGAGCAGGATGTTGCCGAACTGTTCGGCCGTCTGCAGGCGGCTCGGGCCGATGATGGTGGCCGTCAGGTCCTGGCCGCGTACGGCGGGCAGTCCGCCCAGCTGGCCGGTGGAGACCTGCACGTTCTGCTGCGAAACCGCGTTGACCACGTCGATGGTGGTCAGGTTGTAGTTCAGCAGCTTGGCGGGATCCAGCCAGATGCGCATGGCGTACTGCGAGCCGAACAGCTGGAAGTCACCCACGCCGTTCGTCCGGCTGATGGGATCCTGCACATAGGACGCCACGTAGTCCGCCAGGTCGGCGCGGTTCATGCTGCCGTCGGTAGAAATGAACGCCGCCACCATGAGGAAGTTCTTGGTGGCCTTGGTCACGCGGATACCCTGCTGCTGCACTTCCTGCGGCAGCAGCGGCTGCGCCAGCGACAATTTGTTCTGGACCTGGACCTGGGCGGTGTCGGGATTGGTGCCCTGCGCGAAAGTCAGCGTGATCGTCACGCTGCCATCGGCGGCGCTTTCCGAGCTGAGGTACTCCAGGTTGTCCAGCCCGTTCATCTGCTGTTCGATGACCTGCACGACCGTATCCTGCACGGTCTGGGCCGACGCGCCCGGATAATTCACCTGGATGCTGATCGACGGGGGGGCGATGGCGGGATACTGGGACACCGGCAGGCGCAGGATGGACAACGCGCCCGCCAGCATCATGACGATCGCGATCACCCAGGCGAACACCGGCCTTTCGATAAAAAACTTAGCCATGCTTGGAACTCCTTCCCGGCCTTATTGCGCCGGGGTGGCCGGGGCCGCCGCGGTGGTCGCCGGCTGCACGGCGACCTCATGCGGCGCCACCTCCATGCCGGGGCGTATCGTCTGCAGACCCTCTACCACCACCTTGTCGCCGGCCTTCAGGCCGCTGGTGACGAGCCAGTCCGAACCGATGGCGCGATCCGTGGTCAGGTCGCGGACCTGGATCTTGCCCTGCTCGTCCACCACGTAGGCGATGGGCGTGCCGCGCTGGTTGCGCGAAACGCCGCGCTGCGGCACCAGCAACCCCTGGGTGGCGACGCCGTCCACCAGCTTGGCGCGCACGAACATGCCGGGCAGCAGCCGGTGCTCGGGATTCGGGAAGACCGCGCGCAGCGAGACCGAGCCGGTGCTCTGGTCCACCGTCACCTCGGAAAACTGCAGCTTGCCGTCGTGGTTGTACTGCGTGCCGTCTTCCAGCGTCAGCGTGACCTGGCCCGCCTGCTCGCCGGCTGCGCGCTTGATCTGCCCCTTGGCCAGTTCGTCCTGCAGGCGCAGCAATTGCACGCTGGATTGCACGACGTCCACGTAGATCGGATCGATCTGCTGGACCGCGGCCAGGGCGGTGGTCTGGTTGGCGGTAACCAACGCGCCTTCCGTGACGGCGGAACGACCGATGATGCCCTCAATGGGCGACAGTACCTTGGTATAGACCAGGTTGATGCGCGCGGTATCGACCGCCGCCTTGGCGGACAGTACGTCGGCCTTGGCCTGGTCGCGCGCGGCAACGGCGTCGTCATAGGTCTGGCGGCTGATCGCGCGGGTTTCCGTCAGCGGCTTGTAGCGTTCGGCCAGCAGGGTCGCGGTCTTGACCTGGGCTTCGGCGCGGGCCAGCGCGGCGCGCTGGCTATCCAGCGTGGCCTGGTACAAGGCCGGATCGATCTGGTAAAGCTGCTGTCCCGCCTTGACCGTGCCGCCCTCGACGAACAGCCGCTTGAGCACGATACCGTTGACCTGCGGCCGAACCTCGGCCACCCGGAACGGCGCGGTCCGGCCCGGCAATTCAGTCGTCAGCGATACGGGCTGCGTCTTGAGCGTAACCACCCCGACGGTCGGCTTGGCGGGGGCAGCGGCCGCGTTGTCCTTCTTTCCGCAGGCGGCCAGCGTGAACGCGAGCAAACCGATAGCGGCCACCGCGGCCACGCGCCCGGCAGTCTTCTTATTCATACGGTGCATTTCCTGATTCCAACTAGAGCCGGCCGGCGAACACCGACCGTCGTCACCATCACGACAACATGCGGGGCCCGATGGGCGCGACGCGTTGCTGCATTGCAAAAGCCCAGATTTTGCACTATTCCATCCGCGTAACAAAGACCACGTTTGGGAAAACATAGTTCCATTGATGAGACAATAACGTCATGACAAAACGCCTGCTCACTATGGAGCTGTTTGTCGAGGTCGCGCGCGCCAAAAGTTTCAGCCGCGCGGCCTTGACGCTAGGCATGCCCAAGTCCACGCTGTCGCGCCAGGTGGCGGAACTCGAAAGCTCCCTGGGCGTGCAATTGCTCAGCCGCACTACCCGCAAGGTCGAACTGACCGACGCGGGGTCGCGCTACTTCGAGCGCTGCCAGCACATCGTCGCCGAAGCGCGGGTCGCCGACGAGGAAATCCAGGGATTGGCCAGCACCCTGGCCGGCCCGCTGCGGGTCAATATGCCCGTGGATTTCGGCACGGATTTTCTTGCCGAGTCCCTGATGGCGTTTTCCCGCCGCTATCCGGACGTCACTTTTCACCTGGACATGGCAGCGCCCGAACATGCCGGCAAGGTCTTCCAATCGTGCGACGTGGCCATCGAAATCGGCGCATTGCACTCGGCCACCCGCATCGCGCGCCAGCTCGGATCGATCTCGGCCTACCTGTATGCAGCGCCGGCGTACCTGGCGGCATCCGGCGTGCCACGCCATCCGGATGACCTGGCCGGGCATGAATGCATGGAGTTCCGCGCGACGCCCGGTAGCCGCATTACCCCGTGGCCGCTGCACCGGAACGGCGAGCATATCGAGTTTCATCCGGGAAAACGATTCTCGCTGAACTCTGCCGGCATGATACGGCGTCTGGCCACGCTGGGCGCCGGGATCGCGGTGCTGAGCGACGTCAGCGCCTCACAGGAAGTGGCCGCGGGCCGCTTGCAGCGCGTGCTGCCGGATTGGGAGGTCGGACCTTTCCCGGTGTACGCGGTAACCGAAACCCGTCTGCTGCCCGTCAAGACCCGCATTCTCGTGGAGTTCCTGACCGAGCGGCTGCACCGCGAGTGGTCTAGAAGTTGAGGGCTCCCCCCCGAAGCGCTATGCGCTTCCCCCCAGGGGGCGACGCTGCGGACCGGCGAAGCCGTGGAGATGTCCCCCCCGAAGCGCTGCGCGCTTCCCCCAGGGGGCGACGCTGCGGACCGGCGAAGCCGGATCCGCGCGTCCCGGGTCGGAGGCATCTGTGTTCTTGACGCGTCCCGGGTCGGATGCACACCTGTGTTCTTGGCGCGGCCTGGGTCGGGTGCATTTGTATGGTTGTGTAGGACTGTGGAGCAACGGTGAAGGCAGTGGATCGTTCGTTCCGGGGCGCGACGAGGTGTTGGGCGCCTTGAAGGGGCGCGGATTGGTGGGCGTTGGCGGCGTGGGTCAGCGTTCCCAGGGCGGAACGGCGCGGTGGTTGTCGACCAGGCGCGCGCGCAGCGTGCGGGCGGCGTCGGCGTGGCCCAGCAAGTCCAGGGCGGTCAATACCTGCCAGTCCGCACTGACCTCGAAGAAATCGCGCAGGCGGGCGCGGGTATCGCTGCGGCCGAAGCCGTCCGTGCCCAGCGTCCTGTAGGGCGCGCCGACCCAGGCGCGTATCTGTTCGGGCACGGCGCGCACGTAGTCGCTGGCCGCCACCACGGGCAGCGGGGTCGTGCCCCACTGCCTCTCGATCCACGAAGGCGCGGCATCGCCGCCGAGCAGGCGCGCGCGCTCCACGGCGCGCGCCTCGCGGGCCAGCTCCGAGAAACTCGTGGCGCTCCAGACCTCGGCGGCGATGCCGTATTCGTCCCGCAGGCGGCACGCGGCCACGGCCGCTTCGGCCACGATGGCACCCGCGGCAACGAGGCGGATGACCGGCGTACCGTCGGCCGCATGCATGCGATACATCCCCCGCAGGATGCCTTCGCGAGCCGACGGATCGGCCGGCATATCGGGCTGCGGCAGGTTCTCGTTGGTGACCGTCAGGTAGTAGAACTCGTCACGTTGCTCGCCCAGCATGCGCCGCAGGCCGGCTTCGACGATGACCGCGACTTCATACGCATAGGCAGGGTCGTAGGCGCGGCAGTTGGGAATGGTCGCCGCCACGATGTGGCTGCTGCCATCCTGGTGTTGCAGCCCTTCCCCGCCCAGCGTCGTGCGCCCGGACGTGGCGCCGACCAGGAAGCCCCGGGTCCGCTGGTCGGCAGCCGCCCAGATCAGGTCGCCGACGCGCTGGAAACCGAACATCGAGTAATAGATGTAGAACGGCAGCATGGGCAGGCCGTTGACGGAATAGCTGGTGCCGGCCGCGATCCACGACGACAAGGCGCCGGCTTCGGTGATGCCCTCTTCCAGGATCTGCCCGTCGCGCACCTCGCGGTAATGCAGCACGGAACCGATGTCCTCCGGCTCGTACAGCTGCCCTTGCGAGGAATAGATCCCGACCTGCCGGAACAGGTTCGCCATGCCGAAGGTGCGGGCCTCGTCCGCCACGATGGGCACGATGCGCGCGCCGATGCCAGGGTCTTTCAGCAAGGCAGTCAGCATGCGGACGATGGCCATGGTGCTGGACATCTCCTTGCCGCCCGGGGCCAGCGCGAAGGCGCCCCACTGTTCGACGCGCGGCGTATCCAGCGCCGGCGCCGTGGCTCGGCGGCGTGGCACGCAGCCGCCCAATGCCGCGCGGCGTGCGCGCAGGTAGCGCATTTCCGCGCTATCCTCGGCCGGCCGGTAAAAGGCCAGGGCGGCGCAATCGGCATCGCCGATCGGCAGCGCGAAGCGATCGCGAAACGCCAGCAAGGCCTCGACGTCCAGCTTCTTCTGCTGGTGCGTCGTCATCCTGCCCTGGCCCGCCTCGCCCATGCCATAGCCCTTTTTCGTTTGCGCCAGGATCACGGTGGGCTGCCCCGCATGCCGCACCGCGCGATGATAGGCCGCATGGATCTTGAAGATATCGTGGCCGCCGCGGCTCAGCCTATCGATCGCCTCGTCCGACCAATCGGCCACCAGTGAGGCAAGCGCAGGGTCGCGGCCGAAGAACTGGCGCCGGTTGTAGGCACCGTCCTTGGCGGCGAACGTCTGGAATTGGCCGTCGACGGTATGCGCGAAAGCACGTGCCAGGGCGCCGGAGGTATCGCGCTGCAGCAGGGGATCCCAATCGCCGCCCCACAGCAGCTTGATGACGTTCCATCCCGCGCCCGCATACAGCGTTTCCAGCTCGTCGATGATGCGGCCGTTGCCGCGCACCGGCCCGTCCAGGCGCTGCAGGTTGCAGTTGACGACGAAGACCAGGTTATCCAACCGCTCGCGCGCGGCCAGCGTCAGCGCGGCAACCGATTCGGGTTCGTCCATTTCGCCGTCGCCGAAGATGCCCCACACCTTGCGGTCGGATGGGGCGGCAAGGCCGCGGTTCTCCAGATAGCGCATGAAGCGCGCCTGGTAGATCGCATTGATCGGGCCGATGCCCATGGACCCGGTCGGGAACTGCCAGAAATCCGGCATCAGCCAGGGATGCGGGTACGAAGACAGCCCCCGCAGGCCATGTTCGGCGGCGGTGATTTCCCGGCGGAAATGCGCCAGGTCCGCTTCGCCCAGAAAACCCTCCAGAAAGGCGCGCGCATACACGCCGGGCGCGGAATGCGGCTGCATGTAGACCAGGTCCCCGCCGTGGCCGGCGGCGGGCGCGCGCCAGAAATGGTTGAAGCCGACCTCGAACAGATCCGCGGCCGATGCATAGCTGGCGATGTGCCCGCCCAGCTCGCCGTGCGCCTGGTTGGCCCGCACCACCATGGCCAGCGCGTTCCAGCGATTGATGGACGCGATGCGTTCCTCGATGCGCAGGTCGCCGGGGAACGGCGGTTCCTGCCCGGCCGGAATGGTATTCAGATAGGCCGAAGCAACCGGACCATGGCCACGCACGCCCAGCCGCGCGGCGTGCGCCAGCAACGCTTCCAGCACGAAGGCCGCGCGGCCCGGCCCCTCGGCCGCGACCAGCGACGCCAGCGCATCGCGCCATTCGGCGGTTTCCTGGGGATCGATGTCCTGGGCGGCACCTTCCGCAGCCATCGCGGGCGCGGGCATTCCCATCCCGACGGCGGGCATTCCGCTCAAGACCGCCGGGCCGGTAGTCGACGCGTCCCGTCCCTGCTCGAGGGCACTGCGGGACTGCACGGTATCGGTATCGAACATGGGGCTCTCCAGGATGGCGTCGGGGCGCGCGGGCATAGGCCAGCCGCTGACGCTCATCCTAGGCCTCACCGGCCGGCATAGGCGTTTGAAATATCCATTTATAAACGGTTGATACGGCATAAAATGCTGCTATCTGCATCCCGCAAGGCACGCCATGCCGACCTCGCCCCTGGACACCATAGACCGCCGCATTCTGGAAGTGCTGCAGACCGACGCGAACATCACCAACGTGGAGCTGGCGCGCCGCGTGCATTTGTCGCCTTCCCCCTGCCTGGCCCGCGTGAAAGCGCTGGAAACCGCCGGCGTGATCCGCCGCTACGTCGCCCTGGCCGACCCGCTGATGCTGGGGCTGAGCCTGAACGTATTCATCCAGGTCAGCCTGGAAAAGCAGGTCGAAGCGGAACTCGAACGCTTCCAGCAGGCGATGGCGGCCTATCCGGAAGTCATGGAGTGCTATCTGATGACGGGCGACGCCGATTACCTGCTGCGTGTCGTGGTTCCCGATATGCGGGGGCTGGAGCGCTTCATCGTCAGCCACCTGTCGCGGATTCCCGGGGTCAAGAACATCCGCTCCGGCTTCGCGCTGAAGCAGGTCAAGTACCAGACCGCGCTGCCGCTGCCCGAATCCGGCCCCTGACGCGGCAGCCGGGCACGGCGCCTAGAACCGCTCGTCCGGACGCAGATAACGCCATTGGCCCGGTTTCAGGTCGCCCAGCATCACACGGCCGATACGCACCCGCTTCAGCCCCACCACCTTCAGCCCGACGAGTTCGCACATGCGGCGGATCTGCCGCTTCTTGCCTTCCTTCAGGATGAAGCGCAACTGGTCGTCGTTCTGCCAGGCCACCTTGGCGGGGCGCAGCGCCTTGCCGTCCAGCGACAGGCCGTGATTGAGCAGCGCCAGCCCGCGGTCGTCCAGGCGTCCCTGGACGCGCACCAGGTATTCCTTTTCGATGCTGGAATCCTCGCCGATCAGCTGCTTGGCGATGCGGCCGTCCTGTGTCAGCACCAGCAGGCCGGTGGAATCGATATCGAGCCGTCCCGCCACCGCGAGGCCGCGCAGATGGGCGCGGTCGAAGCGCACTGGGGAACGATCGTTGGCCGCACGGGAACGGGCATCGATCAGGGCGGCCGCGGGCTGGTAGCCGTCTTCGGCCTGCCCGGAGACATAGCCCATGGGCTTGTGGATGAGGATGGTGACGCGCTCGCGCTGCTGCGCCTGTGCCGCGCGCTCCAGCGTAATGGTCTGGCCGGGATACGCCTTGGCGCCGAGTTCGGACACCACTTCGCCGTCCACGCGCACCCAGCCGCGCTCGATATAGCTGTCGGCCTCGCGCCGGGAACACAGGCCGCGTTCCGACATGAGCTTGGAGATACGTACTTTTTCCATGGCGCGCGTCGAGAAAGCCGACATTCTAGCGGCTTTGGCCCACCCGGCCGCCATGCGCAGGCCCGCTGCCCGCGTTCTCCATCGCGTACCGCGCACTTGCGGGATAATACGTCGCCATGAAAATGCTCCATCCCGGCAGCCTAGGCTGGATGCCCCTGCCCCCGCCCTCCTGCACCGTCACCCAGAAATTCTGGCTTTTCCGTCCCGGCGCCCTGACCGCCGGCCTGCGTCAACTGGGCGAATTCCGCCTGCGTGTGCTGGCCGAATATGCTCAGGCCGCACCGGTCGACGAAGCGCGCGCCATGCGGCTGCGTCCGGGATCGCCGGTCTGGGTCCGCGAAGTCCTGATGTCCGTCGATGGCGTGGATGGCGTGGTCGCCCGCAGCCTGACGCCGCTGGCCGCGTCGCGCGGCACCTGGCAAGGCATGCGCCGGCTGCGCAGCCGGCCTTTGGCCGATATGCTGTACCACGATCGCACCGTGTCGCGGTCGGCATTCGAATGCCGGCGGCTGGCGGCCGGCGTACCCTTCTACGCCACCGCGCGCACGGTCGTGGCCGAGGCGCCGGGACCATGGAATCGTGGCGACGGCAAGGTGGTGGATATCCGCCACGCCCTGCATGGCCGCAACGCGACGAACAGCCGCGACGCCGTCAATCGGGATGCGCGCATACTCGCGCGCCGGTCGGTGTTCTGGCGCCATGGCCAGCCCCTGCTGGTGGCCGAGGGATTCCTGGCGACGTTCTGGCAAAAGGCCGGCCATCGCCAGCCGGCGTGAACCGGCCAGTTGACAGGTCGCTTGACCCGGCCGGCCTCAGATCGCGACGGCCGGCTCGTTCTTGTGCGCGGCGACCTGCTTCTGCGATTCAGCGTTGTCCTTCAGCCGCTGCGCGATCTGTTCCGCCACCTTCGCCTTGTCTTCCGGCGACATCGCGTCGTACTGTTCCTTGCTGATGCCCATGCTGGCCAGCATCATATAGAACATGCGCTTGCCCAGCGGCATGGACAGGTAGTCGGACAGCTGGTCGGCCGCTTGGGATTTGGCCGCGGGACTGCCGGCGGGTGCGCCATGCGCGGCCGCCCAGCGGGCGGGATCGGCCATGCCGTGGCGTGCCGATTCTCCCGACGATGCAGACGTGGCGCCAGGGCCGGCCTGGCCGCTGGCAGCCTGGCCGAGGATATCGCCGAACTCCGAGCCGGAGCCATTCGCATTCGCCGCGGCCTGTCGATGCGCATCCAGCGGATTCGCTGCAGTATTTCCCGCGCCGAGCACTCCGATATCGCTCATTCCCATCTCCTCATGGCGGTCGACGGCGTGGAGCCGATCCCTACGGATGGCTGCCGTCGGCATGCTGTGCAATGGCCAGGATCATAGCCGCGCGCGACAGCGCCCCAAGGCGTGGAAAAAAGGAAGATATCCCGGCTATTTCGGGCACTGCCCGGCCACGACTATTCGCGCCAGGTCTCCGGCACGACGACGACGCTGCCGGCGTCCGACGTGACGAAGATTTCGCCGTCCTGCACGTTCAGGTCCAGCGACATGGTGCGCTCGGCCAGCGCGCCCAAGGCCTGCGCTTCCTGCGCAGGCAGATTGATCACTTTCAGGTTGCGCGCTCGCGCGACGCGGTCGCGCACGCCTTCCCACCATATCTGGCTGGCATGGCCGCCGTAGCAATAAATCAGCACCTGTTCCGCCCGGCCGCAGGCCTTCAGGATGCGGCGTTCGTCGGGCTGGCCGACTTCGATCCACAGTTCGATGGCGCCGGTCAGGTCCTTGCGCCATACGTCGGGCTCGTCGGTTTCGCTCAAGCCTTTCGTGAAAGCCAGCGCCTCGTCGGCGTTCAGCGCATAGGCCAGGATGCGCACCATCATGCGCTCGTCGGTCTCCGACGGATGCCGGGCCACGGTGACGGCATGGCTGCCGTAATAGCGGCGGTCGTTATCCGCTACATTCAGGTCGGCCTTGTAGATTGTCGCGCGTAATGCCATGGGTGTTCGTCGTCGCCGCCAAAGCCAGGCATCATACCGCCATGAAGCGGCTCCCGCTTTTCCTGCATCGTTCGCATCCGTCCCGCCATGCCATTGCGTCTTCCGCCTTTGTCACCGCTACGCTTCTTCGAAGCCGCCGGGCGGCTGCAGAGCTTCAGGCTTGCCGCCGCCGAACTGAAGGTCACGCCCAGCGCCGTCAGCCACGGCATCGCCGGCCTGGAGGAATACCTGGGGGTACAGCTCTTCGACCGCGGCCCGCGCGGTCTCTCGCTGACACCGGCCGGCGCGGATTACCTGGCCTACGTCTCCGAGGCCCTCGCGGTGCTCGCGGTGGGCACGCGGCGGCTGCCGGCGCCAGGCGCCAGGCCAGGCTTGTCCCTGACGTGCGCGCCCACGTTCGCTTCGCGCTGGCTGGTGCCGCGCCTCGCGGCGTTCCGCGCGCGCTGGCCCGATGTCGACGTGTCGCTGGATACCTCGCCGCGCCAGGCAGGCTTTCCCGCCGATGGCTTCGATTTCGCCATACGCATGAGCCGCACCGCGGCGGCCGGCCCGGCGTGGACGCGGCTTTTCGCCGAGCGCCTGGTACCGCTGTGCAGTCCGGCCTACCGGGATAGCCTGCGCGGGCCCGGCGGCGACGCCGATCTGCGGCGAGCCGTCCTGATCCACGTCCCCGCGGCCAGCGAGGAATGGCCGGACTGGTTGCAGGCCACGGGGCTCGAAAACATGGAGCCCGCCGGCACAATGCGGGTCGACCGGCTGGATCTGGCCTTCGAGGCGGCGGTGGCGGGCCTGGGCGTGGCGCTGGGCAGGCGGCCGCTCGTGGATGACGATATCGCGGCCGGTACGCTGGTGCCGGCAGGTCCTGCCATCGATGCCGAAACGGCCTATTGGCTGGTCGCGCGCGATGGCGCCGACCAGGAGCCCGCGCTGGCGGGCTTTCGACTATGGCTGCTCGACGAGATGTCCGCGTATTCCGGGAAGCCCGGGGCCTGCGACAGCCCGGACACGCCTACGCCTTGCACCGGTGCGGATGCCGGGGCCAAACGACGGCACGGATGAATTCCCTTCATCGGCCGGCGAGATTTTTTCGGTTGCGGCAGGCAAGGCTCCTCGCCATGATGGGCGCCGAGGAGAGCCATCGCCATGCAAGCCGCCCACCGATCATCCACCCCGTCCCGCCATGCCGCGCTATTCACCATCGCCGCAGGCGCGCTTATCCTGAGCGCAGCAATGGGCACGCGGCAGACTTTCGGCCTGTTCATCGGGCCGTTTTCCTACGATCGCGGCCTGCCCATCACGCTGGTCGCGCTGGCGATCGCCATGCACAACCTGGTGTGGGGCTTCGCGCAACCCATCGCCGGCGCCGTGGCGGACCGTCACGGCGCTGCCCGCGTGGTGGCATTCGGCAGCGTGGTGATGGCCGCCGGCTTGGCCTTGTCCGCCATGGCGCCGTCGGGCCCCTGGCTGATGGTGGGCATGGGCTTGCTGGTCGGCATCGGTATCAGCTGCACGGCCTTCGGCGTGGTATTGCCCGCCGTCGGCCGCATCGCTTCCCCGGAAAAGCGCAGCGTGGCGTTGGGATGGGTAAGCGCGGGCGGATCCCTGGGGCAGGTGTTGATGGTGCCTCTGGCCCAGGCAGTGCGGGAATGGTCGGGACTGTCGATGGCGCTATACGCGCTGGCGTTCCTGATGCTGCTGGCCGCGCCGCTGGGCATCGTGCTTGACCGGCGTCCCGGCGCAGGGCCGATGCCATCGGGGACGCCGGCCCCGCCCTTGCGCAAGGTCGTGGCGCTGGCGACGCGTCATCGCGGCTACCAGCTTCTGACCCTGGGCTTTTTCACCTGCGGCTTCCAGCTTGCCTTCATCGCGACGCACCTGCCGCAGTATCTGTTCCTGTGCCATATGCCGGTGGGCCTGGGCGCCACCGCGCTGGCCCTGATCGGCCTGTTCAACATGGTGGGCAACTGGGCCTGCGGCTGGCTGGGCGGACGCTATCGCCAGCACCACGTGCTGGGCTGGCTGTACCTGGTGCGCGGCGCGGCCATCCTGGCGTTTTTCCTGTTGCCCAAAAGCACCGTATCGGTGGTGTGTTTCGCCGCGGTCATGGGATTGACCTGGCTGGGGACGGTGCCGTTGACCAGCGGGCTGGTCGCCAAGGTATTCGGCACGCGTCACCTGGGCACGCTCTTCGGCATCTGCTTCCTGAGCCACCAGCTGGGGTCCTTCCTGGGCGCGTGGCTGGGTGGCCTGGTCTTCGACCTGACGGGATCCTACGCGCTGCTGTGGCAATTGACCGCCGCCGCCGGCGTCTTCGCGGCCCTGCTGCACTTTCCGATCGACGACAAAACGGTGGCCGAAGCGCCCGCCGCCGCCATGGCCCGCGCCTAGCGGACGCGGGCCGGGCCGCGGACTACGACGCCATCGCCGGATACGCGCCGATCGCATGCCGGGCCACGAAGTGGCCGCTGGACACTTCGACCAGCGGCGCGACCACCGGCTCGTCGCCGACCTTGCGCACCGGGCTGGGGATCTCGTCCACCAGCAGCGAACGCTGCCGGTGCCGGCGCTGCGGGTCGGCGATGGGTACCGCCGCCATCAGCTTCCTGGTGTACGGGTGCTGAGGGTTTTCGAAGATCGCCCGGCGCGGGCCGATCTCGACGATCTGGCCCAGGTACATCACCGCCACGCGATGACTGACGCGTTCGACTACCGCCATGTCGTGGGAGATGAACAGGAAGGACACGCCCAGCTCGCGCTGCAGGTCCAGCAGCAGATTGACGATCTGCGCCTGGATCGACACATCCAGCGCCGACACCGATTCGTCCGCGATCACCACCTTGGGGTTGAGCGCCAGCGCCCGCGCGATGCAGACGCGCTGCCGCTGTCCGCCGGAAAACTCGTGCGGGTAGCGGCCGATCATCTCCGGCACCAGGCCACACTTGTCCATCAGCCAGCGCACGCGTTCCTGCGCCTGCGAGCCCTTGGCGACCCCATGGATCAGCAGCGGTTCCATGATGGAATCGCCCACCGTCATGCGCGGATCCAGCGACCCGAAGGGATCCTGGAAGATGAACTGGATGTGCCGCCGCAGGGTCTGCATCGCCGCGCCGCGCAGCGCGCCGATATTGCGTCCGTCGAACTCGATCGTGCCGCCCTGGCTGTGCACCAGCTGCAGCAGCGAACGCCCGGTAGTGGTCTTGCCGCATCCCGATTCGCCCACCAGCGACAAGGTTTCGCCGGGATAGAGATCGAAGCTGACCTTCTCCACCGCATGCACGCGCCGTTGCACACGCCCCAGGATTCCGCCGGCGATGTCGTAGCGCGTGACCAGGTCGCGCACCTTCAGCACCGGCCCGTTTTCCCGGCGCACGGTGCTTTCCGTGACGCGGACATCGGGCGCCGGTTGGGTCTGCCCGTGCTGCGCATCGCTTACGGTCAGCAAGGGAAACGGCGCCGGTTCGTCGGTGCCATGCATGGCACCCAGGCGCGGCACCGCCGACAGCAGCGCGCGCGTGTAGGCATGGCGCGGCTCGGCGAAGACCTCGTCGGAGCCGCCCTCTTCCACCTTGTCGCCGCGGTACATCACGAGCACGCGGTCGGCGACTTCGGCCACCACGCCCATGTCGTGCGTGATGAAGATCACGCCCATGTTCATTTCTTCCTGCAGCTGGCGGATCAGTTGCAGGATCTGCGCCTGGATGGTCACGTCCAGCGCCGTGGTCGGCTCGTCGGCGATCAGCAATTGCGGCTTGCACGATAGCGCCATGGCGATCATGACGCGTTGGCGCATGCCCCCGGACAGCTGGTGCGGATAGCGGTCCAGCACCGATTTGGCTTCCGGAATGCGGACCCGTTCCAGCATGCGCAGCGTTTCCGCGCGCGCGCCCGCGGCGTCCAGCCCCTGATGCAGCCGCAAGGCTTCGGCGATCTGCACCCCTGCCGTAAAGCTGGGGTTCAGCGACGTCATCGGTTCCTGGAAGATCATGGCCACATCGGCGCCGCGCACGCGTTGCAGCGTGCCCTCGTCGGCGGCCGTCATGTCCAGCACATCGCCGCCGCGGCGACGCAGGCGAATCGAACCGTTGACGATTTTGCCGCCGCCGTACTCGACCAGGCGCATCAGCGCCAGCGACGTCACCGACTTGCCGGATCCGGACTCGCCGACGATGGCCAGCGTTTCGCCGCGATCGACGTGGAAAGACACATTGCGCACGGCTTCGACGGTGCGGTCGTGCGTCTTGAAGCGCACGGTCAGGTCGTTGACGTCAACGACGCGGTTGGGTTCCATCGCTTCCATTGCGCTTACTTCTCCTGGCGCGGATCGAGGGCGTCGCGCAAACCGTCGCCCAGCAGGTTGAAACCGAGTACCGCCAGGAAAATGGCGGAACCCGGGAAAATCGACATCCACGGTGCCTGCGTCATGAAATTCTTGGCCGTATTCAGCATGGAACCCCAGGACGGATTGGGCGGCTGCAGGCCCAGGCCCAGGAAGGACAGGCTGGCCTCGGCGATGATCGCCGTGGCGATGGTGATCGTGGCCTGGACGATCAGCGGCGGCATGATGTTGGGCAGGATATGCCGCAGGATGATGCGGGTATCCGACGCGCCCAGGGCCCTGGCGCTGGCGACGTAGTCCTCGTTCTTGACCGCCAGCACCTGGCCGCGCGCCAGCCGTACGAACTTGGGCGCGGCCGAGACCCCGATGGCGATCATGGCATTGATCAGGCTGGGTCCCAGGAAGGCCGCCAGCGCGATCGCCAGGATCAGGAAGGGTATCGCCAGCAGCGCTTCGGTAACGCGGGAAATCGAACTATCCACCCAGCCGCCGAAGTAGCCGGACAACAGGCCGAACGGCACGCCGACGATCATGGCGATGATGACGGACGCCA
>NZ_JBMQQZ010000045.1:0-3692 GCF_057362025.1 Bordetella sp.
ACGATGGAGAACATCAATGACAACCGGTAACGCATATCCCGCCGCCTGGCGGGCCGGCAGCACGCACGGATGGGCCGCGCGCGCGTTGACGTCCGCGGCCACGCTGTGGTTCGCGGCGACCGTGGCCGGCCAGCTGATATTTGGCGCCTATGTCGTCCTGTTGTACGGCGGCGCGGCGGTGCGGGGGAATGTCGGGCAGTGGAATACGGTGATGACGCATGGTCACGTGGCCGGCGATTCGGCGGGGAACGCCGCCACCGGCCTCCATTTATTCGGGGCGGCCATCATCATGCTGAGCGGGGCGCTGCAACTGGTGCCCCAAATACGCACCGGGGCGCCCGCATTCCACCGCTGGAACGGCAGGATCTACCTCGCCGCGGCAGTCGCGGCGGGTCTGACCGGCATCTACATGATCTGGTGGCGCGGCGCCGTCGGGGACCTCGTCCAGCACCTCGGCACGACCGTCAACGGCATACTCGTGGTGGCGTTTGCGGGGATGGTCCTGTGGCGCATCCTGGCGCGCGACATCGCGGCGCACCGCCGGTGGGCGTTGCGCCTGTTCCTCTGCGTCAGCGGCGTCTGGTTCTTCCGTGTCGGCCTGATGTTCTGGCTGGCGGTGAACGGCGGGCCTGCCGGTTTCGACCCCGCCACGTTCCGCGGACCGTTCCTGAGCTTTCTCGCGTTTGCGCAGTTCCTGCTGCCGCTCGCCGTCCTTGAAACCTATCTGGTCTGCCGCAGGCGTGGCGGCGCCGCCGGGCAATGGTGCATGGCGTTCGTCGTGTTCGGGCTGACGCTGGCGATGGGCGTCGGTATCGTCGTGGCGACGGCAGGCATGTGGCTGCCGCATATGTAGCTGCGCCCGCCGAAAAAGCCGCGAGGCGCCCGGTGCCGCAAGAAGGACGCGCCCGCAAGCCTGCGTGTTACGCCGGCACGGCGATCGCCGCGCGCCGCCCATGCGCCCGCATCGCGAGCGCCAGCACGACGCCGCACAGCGCGAGTCCCGCCGCCACCCATTGCGGCGACGCGTACGAATAGCCCAGGATCAGCGGAATCCCGCCGAGGAACGCGCCCAGCGCATTGCCGATATTGAAGCCGGACTGGCCCAGCGACGAGCCCAGCATCTCCGCCTCGCGCGAGTGCTCGATCAAGAGCATCTGGATCGGCGGCCCCAGCGCCAGCGCATTCGCGCCGACGGCGAACGCCAGCAGCATCATCGCCGGCTGCGACCACGCCAGCAGCGCGTTCAGGCACAGCAAGGCAACCATCGAGATCAACAGCTGGATGATGGCCGTCAGCGGCGGCACGCGGTCCGCCAGCTTGCCGCCGACGTGTACGCCGACCGTCATGCCGACGCCGACCGCCGTCATGATCAGCGGGATGGTGTTGGCGTGGAAGTGCGTGACGTCCGTCAGCAGCGGCGCGATATAGCTGAGCCAGGCGAAGAAGCCGCCCGTGCCGATCGACGTGATGCCCAGTGCCAGCCACAGGTTCGGCTTGCGGAAGATTTTCAGGTCCTGGCGCAGGCCGGCGCCCGGCGTGGCTTCGAAATACGGGATCAGTTTATGAAGCATGATCATCGTCGCGAGGCCGATGGCGGCCACGATCAGGAACACGAAGCGCCAGCTCATATTGTGGCCGAGCCAGGTCCCGGCCGGCACGCCCAGCACGTTGGCGATGGTCAGGCCGGAAAACATGCTGGCGAGGGCCGCCGCTTCCTTGCCCTTGTCGGCGAGGCGCGTCGCGACGACCGCGCCGACGCCGAAGAACGCGCCGTGCGGCAGCCCCGCCAGGAAGCGGAACAGCAGCATCGTGTGGAAGTTGGGCGCGAACGCGGACAGCGCGTTGAACGCCGTGAACATCAGCATGAACCAGATCAGCACGCTGCGCGGCGGGCGGTGCGCCAGCATGCTGACGAGCGTCGGCGCGCCCACGACCACGCCGACCGCATAGGCCGAAATCAGGTAGCCCGCCTGGGGAATGGAAATGTCGAGGCCGGTCGCGATGTCGGGCAGGATGCCCATCATGACGAATTCCGTCATGCCGATACCGAAACCGCCCAGGGCCAGCGGAGCCAGGCTCTTCTTGATCATTGTCTTTTCGCTTTACTGCGGGGATAGGATGAGCCGGACATTATGGCGGCTCACGACAGGTGAGTCCGCTTTCGAGTCGTGATGTCCGGTATAGATCGAAATGATAGCGGTATCAGGCCGAGTCCGCTTGCGGGTCGTCGTTTTCCGCGATCCAGCGGATGCGCCCGTTGCCCGCCTCGTTCAGGCGGGTGGACAGCGCCGCGGCCTTGTCGTCCGCCAGGTGGAAAGCGAACGAGACGGCGTCCGCGTGCTGGACGGCGTCCAGGGTGGCGCCGGCCGCGTCCAGTTCGCGCCGGATCAGGCCTTCGAGCGGGTAGGGCGCCTCGCAGCGCAGGTGGCGCTGGCGGATGATCGGCATTTTTTGCGCGACCAGCAGTGCCTGGGCCACGCTGTCCGTGTAGGCACGCACGAGGCCGCCCGCGCCCAGTTTGATGCCGCCGAAATAGCGCACGACGGTCGCCAGCACGCCTTCCAGGTCCTGGTGGCGCAGCACGTCCAGCATCGGGCGCCCGGCCGTGCCGCTGGGCTCCCCGTCGTCCACGGCGGCCGATTGTCCGCCCGCCAGCAGCGCCCAGCACACGTGCGCCGCGCCCGGGTGCGCGGCCCGCAGCCCCGCCACGACCTTCTGCGCACCGGCCCGGTCCGGCATCGGCTGGACGCAGGCGATGAAGCGGCTCTTCTTGATGATCAGTTCGTGGTGGACGGGGGTAAGGATGGTCTGCGGCATGGGGCGTACAGCTTACTGTATTTCCGTGCAGGATGCATGTAGAAGGAAAACTACATTTAATGGCGTAAACGGCTTGAAGCGGCTTGTTTATGATGTTACTTTACTACAAATTACCTTGGGGACATGATGAAGAAACTGATTTTGACCATCTCGGCCTGGCTGCCCGCCATGTGGGCCGGCGCCGCGCCGTACGCGATCCAGCACGTGGAACCGATGAACTGGTGGGTCGGCATGAAGTGGTCCGACCTGCAGGTGATGGTGCATGGCGAACGCATTGCCGAGCTGGAGCCGGCGCTTGCCTACCCCGGCGTGCGCATCGCCAGCGTGGAGCGCACGGACAATCCGAACTTCCTGTTCGTGAACCTGAAGATCGACGGCAAGGCCAGGCCGGGTGAGTTCAGGCTCCAGTTCAAGCGCGGCAAGGAGATAGTAACCACTTACCCCTATCGCCTGGAAGCGCGCCGGAACGGGTCGGCACAGCGGCGCGGCTTCGATTCCGGCGACGCCATCTACCTGATCGTGCCGGACCGTTTCTCGAACGGCAATCCGGCCAACGACGATGCCGGCATGCGCGAAACCAGCGACCGCCGCGATCCGACCAAGCGCCACGGCGGCGACCTCGCGGGCATGCAGGCGCAGCTCGATTACATCCGCGGCCTCGGCTTCACGATGGTCTGGCCCACCCCGCTGCTGGAAAACAACCAGCCGGCGTATTCCTATCACGGCTACGCGCTGACCGATTACTACAAGGTCGATCCGCGCTTCGGCAGCAACGAGGACTACCGCAACTACGTGGCGGCGGCCAATGCGCGCGGCCTGGGCGTGATCCACGACGTCGTCCTGAACCACATCGGCACGGGCCACTGGTGGATGCA
>NZ_JBMQQZ010000046.1:0-7427 GCF_057362025.1 Bordetella sp.
GCCCGAAGGGTGAGTACGCAAACCGGCGCCTGGCCGCGTTACGAATGCTCGCCGTGGCATCACCACGACTGCGCTTCGTGCCTTGCCATCCACCGGTTTGCGTACTCATGCGAGGCTCCTTCTAGCGTTAACAGGCCCTAGGACACGTCCGCGTCGGCACTGCGCCCCGCGCCCGCATCCAGGCATTCCAGCAGGCGCACCGGCGTCAGGGGAAACTCGGACAGGCGCACGCCGTGGTCGGCCAGCGCATGCTCGATCGCACCGATAACCGCGGCAGCGACCGGAATCGTGGCGCACTCACCCACGCCCTTTACGCCCAAGGGATTGAGCGGCGTCATGGATGGCTGGAATATCACCTCTATATCCGGCACTTCGGGCGCGGTCGGCAGCAGGTATTCAGCGAACGTCGTCGTCAAGGGCTGACCCTCGCTGTCGTACCCCATCCACTCGAACAGCGCATTGCCGATGCCATGCACCACGCCGCCATGCACCTGGCCCTCGGCCAACATGGGATTGATGATGCGCCCGCTGTCCTGCACGGCGACATAGCGAACGATATTGACAGCGCCGGTCATGACGTCGACCTCGACTTCGCAGGCATGCGAAGCGCCGGCGTACGCTTGTGCATCGCAATGGAAATGCACGGTCTCGTCCAGGCCCGGGTCTCCCGGCACCGGTAGCGCGTACCCGGGCACACCTTTCAACAGCATGGCCAGGCGCGCCAGCGCGACCGACGATCCCGCGCCGGCCTGGGAGACGACCTCGCCATTGGCCAGGGTCAGGGTGTCGGGCAGCACGTTCAACAGCACCGCCGCCGCGTCCAGGATCTTGCGCCGCAGACGGGCCGCGGCTTGATCCACCGCGGTGCCGGCCATAATCGCCTGGCGGCTGGCGAAGCCGCCCATGCCGTAGCCGATGAAGGCGGTATCGCCGGCGACCACCTGCACGGCCTCAGGCGCGACGCCGAGGTGGCCCGCGCAGATCTGCGCCAACGTCGTCTTGATGCCCTGCCCCATGGCCAGCGCGCCGGTGTACACCGTAATCTGGCCGGAAGGCTGCACGCGAACGCGCGCCGATTCGAAAGGTCCGCGCCCCGTCGGCTTGACGCTATTGGCAACGGCGATTCCCCGGCACAATCCCTTGTCTCGCGATGCCTGCTTGCGCGATTCGAACCCGTCATAGTCGACGGCCTGCAACGCCCGCGCCTGCAAGCCGGGGAAATCGCCGCTGTCGATGGTCAGCGGTACGCCGGCGCGGGACTTCAGCGGCTTGGTGTAGGGAATTTTCTCCGCCGGGATCAGGTTGCGCCGCCGACACTCCGCGCGGTCGATGCCCAACTCCGCACTGACCCGGTCCAGCAGGCGCTCCATGACGAATGCGGCCTGGGGATACCCTGCCCCACGAACCGTGGCAACCGGGACCTTGTTGGTATAGGCAACCGCCACGTCCAGATGGTAGGCCGGCACGATATAAGGGCCGGTCATCGAGGAAGCCGCGTTGTACGGCACGTTGGTCCCCTGCGGCGTGTAGGCGCCATGGTCGTGCACCATGCGCCCGCGCAGTCCCAGCAGGCATCCTCGTCGGTCCACCGCGACCGCCATCGACCAATACTGGTCGCGCTCCTGGATGGCGCTCACGAAGTTCTCGCGCCGGTCCTCCACCCATTTGACGGCGCGGCGCAGCTTGCGCGCCACGGCAGGCACGGCGATCTCCTCAGGATAGATCATGAACTTGGCGCCGAAGCCGCCGCCTACATCCGGCGTGACCACGCGCAGAAGGTCCTCTGGCTGGCCCAGCATCAAGGCGATCGTATAGTGCAGTTCGTGCGCCATCTGCGTCGACGACCAGACCGTCAGCTCGCCAGACGCCGGGTCCGGCCGTGCCAGCACGCCCCGGCCTTCCATGGGATGGGCACAGCCGCGATGGACATGGAATTCTTCTTGCACAACGCGGTGCGCGCCGGCGAACGCGGCTTCGCAATCGCCGTACGACAGGGTGTATTCCTGCAAGGCGTTGGACACCAGTTCGGTGCGCACACGCGGCGCCTGGGGGGCCAACGCATCCCGGCAATCCGATACCGCGGGCAGGACTTCGTAATCGACCGATACGGCCGCGGCGGCATCCTCTGCCTCATGGCGCGAAGATGCGACGACGATCGCCACCGTTTCGCCCACGAACGCGACCTCATCGGGCGCCAGCACGAAAGGCGTCGTATCCGCCGGCAGATTGGCCAGCGGGAAACCCAGCGGCATACGCCATTCCGTCAATTCCCCGAAGAGGTCTCGCGCCGCATAGACCGCCGCGACGCCCGGCATTGCGCGCGCCGTCGCCACGTCAATGGAAACAATGCGCGCGTGCGCATGGGGGCTGCGCACGAAACACGCATGCAGCGGCGCTTCGACCTGGATGTCATCAACGAAACACGCCTTGCCGGTCAATAGTGCCTCGTCCTCGATGCGGAGCGCGGCTTGGCCGATGCCGGGATTCGGCATGACCGGGGTACGCGATTCCGGGTACGGCGCGCTTTCGCGCGTCTTTCGTTCAAGCGACACTTCCATCGATCCGTCCTTCGCGCAGCCGTCGTGCCGCGCGCAGCGCCGCGGCCACGATATTCTGGTAACCCGTGCAGCGGCACAAATGGCCGGACAGGACCTCGCGGACCAGGATTTCGTCCGGGTCCGGCCGCTCGCGCAGCAGTTCCACGAGCGACATCAGTATCCCCCGCGTGCAATAGCCGCATTGCAACGCATGCAATTCATGAAAGGCTGCCTGCAAGGGATGCGGCGTACCGTCGCTGGCAGCCAGGCCCTCGATGGTTTCGATGCCGCAGCCTTCCGCCTGCACCGCAAGCATCAGGCAGGACCGCGCCGAATGGCCATCGACCAGAACCGTACAGGCACCGCAAACGCCATGCTCGCAGCCGATGTGCGTGCCGGTCAATTTCAACTCTCCACGCAGGAAGTCCGCCAGATGCACACGCGGTTCCGCCGTGCCGCAACGGACCTCGCCATTGACCACCAGCCGTATCGGCCGGGTCTCGCGTGACGTGTCGTCCGGGTTCATGATGATGCGGTCTCCTCATAGGCGCGCGCCCGCTGGACGGCCTGGTCAAGCGCGCGGCGCGCCAGCACGGCTGCCAGCCTGCGCCGGTACCAGGCCGGGACATAGCTGTCTCCCGTGGCGTCGACCTGTCCGCACACCGCGGCGGCCGCGGCGAGCGCGTCGTTGTCTGGCGCGCGGCCCAGCAGTGCCGCCTCGGCATCGCGCATGCGCAGCGGCGCGATGCCCACGCCGCCCAGGGTCAGCGAGGCGCGCGCGATGCGGCCCTGCTCGTCCAGCGACACCAGCGCTGCGCACGAAACGATGGCGAAATCGCCATGGCGCCGCGCGAACTCGACGAAGGCATGCCCATGGCGCCGCGACCACAGGGGCACGCGCACCGCGGTCACCATTTCATCGGGCTCGACGGCGGGAGTCATATACGCGGCGGGAAAGTCCGTAATGGACAACTCGCGCGTACCGCGCCGGCTGCGCACCACGATCGTGGCATCCATGGCCATCGCCACCGTCGGGATCTCCGCGGAAGGATCGAGCTGACAAAGGCTGCCGCCCACGGTGCCCCGGTTGCGCGTCTGCCGGTGTCCCACGTGCAGCACGGCTTCGCGCCACAGGGGCAGCCGCGCCGCCACCAGGGGCGAAAACTCGACATCGCGCTGGCGCGTCATCGCGCCGATTTCGATCGCATCGCTGCCGTCGCTTTCGCGCAGATAGGCCAGCTCGGGAATGCGGTTGATGTCCACCAGGCAGTCCGGGAATGCGAAACGCATATTGAGCATGGCGACCAGCGATTGGCCGCCCGCCAGAATGCGCGCGTTTTCCGTCGCGCCCAGCATGTCCAGCGCCTCGTCCACCGTACGCGGCGCCAGGTAACGCAGGACCGGGGCTTTCATCCTCGTCTATCAGATCTTGGACAGATCCAGCGCCGACTTGGCGAACAACTCTTCCGGCGCGACCTTGCGCTTGGAAAGCCCCTGTTCGTAGTGGTAGCGGGCAAAAGTCTCGATCGTATGTCGGTTGGCCTCCATGCCGTAAGGCCAATAGTCCTCACCCATGATCGAGCGCGCCTCGTTGTAGTGGTGCACCATCCACGGCAGCGTCACCGCCAGGTGGCAGATTTCGTTCAGCTCCTTCACCGCCAGCGCCTTGGCCTTCAGGAAGGCCTTGTAGACACTGACCGGCAGCCACGGGTTCTCCTCCACCAGCGATTTCCGGATGCCCACCATGTGCATGATCGGGAAAATTCCCGTGCGGCGGTAGTAATCCTTTTCCGCTTCGATGTAGTCGCCGAACAGGCGCCCCACATCGGGCGCGCCGCGCAGGAAGCACGACGGCGCGCGAGCGCCGATGTAGCCATCGATCTCGCCCGCCTCCAGCATGCCGGACAGGGTCTTGTCATCGGGGATCTGCCGCAAGTCGATTTCATCGCCCAGTTCGATGGGTGCGCGCTCGCCGCGGCCCGGCTCTTCGATGCCGCCGCGACGCCATTTGATGTCGCTCGGCTTGACGCCGTATTCGGCTTCCAGGATGCCGCGGATCCACACGTTGGCGGTGATCTGGTATTCCGGCACTCCGATGACCTTGCCGCGCAGATCCTGCGGCGTCTTGATGCCACGGTCGGTGCGGATATAGATGCCCGATTGCCGGAAGACGCGCGAGATGAACGCCGGCACCGCGACGTACTCGTTGTCGCCGCGCGCCGTGGTCATCATGTGGCTGCTCATGGAGATCTCGGTAACGTCGAACTCCTGGTAGCGAAATGCACGGTGGAAGGCTTCTTCCGGCTCGATCGGTACCGCGGCGACCTCGCACCCCTCGATCGGCGCACGGCCATCGAACAATGCCTGCGTACGGTCGTAAGCGCCGCAAGCCAGGCTGATTCTCAACTTGTTGCTCATCGAATACTCCTTGTTATTCAGCTTGCCATGGAAGAACCGCCGGGGCGCCGCCCCGGCGTCGCCGGCCGATACCGCTGCGCGCGGCTCGCCGGTAGTGTTTTCAACCTTCCGGCTAGTCCGCGGACAGGCCGATCTTGTGTGCCAGCGCGGTGAACTTGTCGATATCGCTGGACACCATCTTCTGGAATACCGCCGGTCCGTCGGACGCGGTGTCGTAGCCCAGGCCAGCCAGTTTCTGCTGCACGTCCGGGCGCTGCATGATCTTCGCGACGCCGGCATAAAGTTTTTGCTTGATATCGTCGGGCGTGCCGGCCGGCGCCAGCAGGCCGTGCCACTGCGTCAGCTCGTAGCCGGGATAGCCCTGCTCGGCGACCGTGGGCACGTCCGGCATCAGCTTGGAGCGCTCCTTGGACGTTACCGCCAGTGCGCGCAGCTTGCCGGCCTTGATGAAGGGCAGCGCACTGGACGCGGTAATCACCGCCAGGCCGATCTGCCCGCCCACCACATCATTGAGTGCCGGGCCGCAGCCCTTGTAAGGCACGTGCACCATATTTATCTTGGCCTGCAGCTTTAATAGTTCGCCCGCCAGGTGCTGGGGCGTGCCGTTGCCGCAGGATCCGAAAGAGACGTCATTGCTTTTCGCCGCGGCCACCGTGACATCGTGCAGGTTCTTGTAAGGGGACCCTGGCGGTACGACGAGTACCGACGGCACATAGGCGATGTTGATAATGGCGTCGAAATCCTTTTTGGGATCGAACGGCAAGGTCTTGAAGACGCCGGGATTGACCGCGAAGGAACTGTTGACCATTAACAGCGAGTAGCCGTCCGGGGCCCGCTCCTTGACCACCCGCGCCCCGACGTTGCCGCTGGCGCCCGGACGGTTCTCGACGATCGCCGCTTTCCCCAGCGTGTCGGCCATGTAGTTGCCGACCAGTCGGGCCAGCATATCCGTGCCGCCCCCCGGCGGGAACGTAACGATGATGTCGAAGTTCTTGCTTGGAAACGACGCGGCGTCCTCCGCGGAAGCGGAGGCCCCGCCCGCCAGGCATAGTGCGGCGACGGCGGTTCCGAGAATCAGCTTGTGCAGCTTCATGGCTTGCTTACCCCTTGTGTGCCGGCGCTTCGTGGCGCCTGTTTGACGACCAATTAATCAGCCTACTGAGCTTTTTGCTCATAATACTGAATATCTAGCCGATGGCAGCTAGGGGAAATACTTACCGACCCTCGCACTGCGTCGCAGGCCCGTGGCACCAACGAAACTTCGCTCAGGGGAATGAAAGGAAAGCGGCCCATGAAAAAGCCCCGAAGGTTGGATCGATGTCCAGCCTTCGGGGCTTTTCCCTACGCTGTCGTGCACTGACAGACCGCGAGCCGTATGCCTCGTGCCGCTTAGCCCCCCGGCCGCGGACCACGCATGTGTCATCCAGCATCCGGGTACCGCGCGGTCGCCCGTCGCGTGGGCAACGACGCCCGCCAGGCGTCCGTATGGGCTCAGGGCAGATCGGCTTCGCTATCCACGTAAACCAGCCCTGCTTCACGCAGCTTGTCGCGCATGCCATAGATATCCAGACCGAGCTCGCCGGCGGCCAGGCGCTTGCGGTTCAGGGCCTCCTTCTGCAGGCGTGCCTCGCAGGCGTGAGCGACTTCAGCGGCGCGGCGGCGCGGCACGACGACAATACCGTCGTCATCCGCCACCACGACATCGCCCGCCGACACCATGGCGCCCGCGCACACCACCGGCAGGTTTACCGAGCCGGGCGTGGCCTTGATGGTACCTTTGGCGGAAATCGCCTTGGACCACACGGGAAACTGCATATCCTTGAGCGCTTGCACGTCGCGACAGCCGGCATCGATCACCAAACCGGCGATGCCCCGCGCCCGCATCGACGTCGCCAGCAATTCGCCGAACATGCCGTCTGTGTTGGGAGCGCTGCACGCCACCACCATGACGTCGCCGGGTTGGCAAAGCTCGATGGCGGCATGCAGCATCCAGTTGTCGCCCGGATGGGCGAGCACGGTGACCGCGCTGCCGCCGATGGCGGCGCCCGCATAGATCGGCCGCATATACGGCTGCAGCAGGCCGCTGCGGCCCTGCGCTTCATGAACCGTCGCTGTCCCGGCCGCCGCCAGCTGCGCGATAACCGCGCCATCGGCGCGCTGGATATTCCGTACGGCGTAGCTCATCTCATCGCTCCAAAGCACGACACGCCCCGCGCATCGCACATCGCAAAAAAACAGGTGCTCCCAACCCGCACCCCAAAGATCCGGCCCCACCAGCCCTCCAGCGTCGCCCCCTCGAAGGGGAAGCGCGCAGCGCTTCAAGGGTGGGATCAGCCACAACCGCCACCCAAAAAAACAGCTGCCGCCGACCCGGGACGCCGAGGATCCGGCTTGTATGGTTAGGGGGTGTTGGGGTGGAGGGCCTGAATTACCGGATATCGGGTAGGACCGACTGGCGGAGATTGCCCCCAC
>NZ_JBMQQZ010000047.1:0-20686 GCF_057362025.1 Bordetella sp.
GCGTTGCTATACTGGCCCCGTTTTCCTGATAGCGGCGGGGGTTCGCTGCGAGTCACTTATCCAGCTTCAAGCTCAACGAGGAGAAACATGAACAAACCCTCCAAATTCGCTCTGGCGCTCGCGTTTGCCGCCGTTACGGCCTCCGGTGCAGCCTCGGCCCAGACCGTCGACAACTGGCGCAACCCGTTCGGCAACGTGTGGAAAAACGGCACCAACGAATTGTGCTGGCGTGATGCGTTCTGGACCCCCGCCACTGGCATCCCCGGTTGTGACGGCGTGCCGGTAGCGCAGGCCGCTCCCAAGGCTCCGGCCCCCACGCCGATGGCGTCCAAGGTCGTCTTCAACGCCGACACGTTCTTCGACTTCGACAAGTCGGTCGTGAAGCCTGAAGGCAAGAAGCTGCTGGATCAAGTTGCTCAGCAAGCCCAGACCATCAACCTGGAAACCATCATCGCCGTCGGCCACACCGACTCGATCGGTACCGAGAAGTACAACCTGGCCCTGTCGCAGCGTCGCGCCGCGGCGGTCAAGGCGTACCTCGTCAGCAAGGGTATCCCGGCCGACCGTATCTACACGGAAGGCAAGGGCGAGTCGCAGCCCATCGCGTCGAACAAGACTGCGGAAGGCCGCGCCAAGAACCGCCGCGTGGAACTGGAAATCGTCGGTACCCGTCGCGCTGGCGACATGGGTCAGCCCGCGAAGTAAGCGTAGCAAAAGCTACAATGAAGGGCCTCGCGCAAGCGAGGCCTTTTTTTTCGTCCTTTTTCAGGGACCGCCCCTGTCCTGGGGGGCGGATCGGCCATCGCGAGGGGCGACGCACCGCCCTCGTCCTCTAATATATAGACATCCATCATCCCGCTGTTCCCGCCATGACGCTTACGCCCTCCTCTGCCCCCTCCGCCAACGCCGACCAGGCCGAGCTGGAAAAATTCAGCGCGCTGGCCGCACGCTGGTGGGATCCGGATAGCGAATTCAAACCGCTGCATGCCATCAATCCGCTGCGCCTGGATTGGATCCGCCAGACCGTGGGCAGCCTGGCCGGCAAACGCATCCTGGATGTGGGATGCGGCGGAGGCATTCTGTCCGAAAGCATGGCCGCCGACGGCGCCGAAGTCACCGGCATCGACCTGGCCGAAAAGTCCCTTAAAGTGGCACGCCTGCACGGCCTGGAATCCGGCATCAAGGTAGAGTACCGGGCCGTGCCAGTGGAACAGCTGGCACAGGAGCAACCGGGGCGGTACGACATCGTCACCTGCATGGAAATGCTGGAGCACGTGCCCGATCCTGCGTCCGTTATCCGGGCGTGCTCCGCCTTGGTGCAGCCGGGAGGGTGGGTCTTCTTTTCCACGCTCAACCGCAACCCCAAATCCTTTCTTTTCGCCATCCTGGGGGCCGAGTACGTGTTGCGGCTGCTACCGCGCGGCACCCATAGCTACGAAAACTTCATCAAGCCTAGCGAGTTGGCCGCATCGGCCCGCGCGGCGCAATTGGAGCCCGTAAAGATCGCCGGGATGACCTATAACCCGCTGACCCAGGTCTACGCGCTATCCGCGGACGCATCCGTGAACTACCTGATGGCAACCCGCAAATGACCGCGCTGATCCTGTTCGACTTCGATGGCACGCTGGCCGACACGGCGCCGGACCTGGCCGCGGCGGCCAACAGGCAGCGGCTGCGACGGGCCCTGGAACCCATGCCCTACGAGCTGCTGCGTCCGGTCGCCTCCCAGGGTGCCCGGGGACTGTTGCGCGTCGCGCTGGGCATGATGCCGGACCACCCGGAATTCGAGGAGACCCGCACCCAGTTCCTGGCCGACTACGCCGCCAGCTCAACGGTGCATACGCGCCTGTTTCCGGGCATCGCCGAACTGCTGCGCCATATCCGCGATCAAGGACATGCCTGGGGCATCGTCACGAACAAAGTGACGCACCTGACTTTGCCTATTGTGGAATTCCTGGGCTTGATGGATGCGGCCGCCACACTGGTCTGCGGCGATACGGCGCCCCGGTCCAAACCCTATCCGGACCCCCTGCTGCATGCCGCGCGGGACGCCGGCTATGACGCCGCGCAATGCGTCTATGTCGGCGACGACCTGCGGGATGTACAGGCCGCCCACGCCGCAGGAATGCCCGCTGTCGCGGCGGGATATGGCTATCTGGGCGGCGACCACGACATCACCCTGTGGGAGGCCGACGCCCGGGCAGATTCGCCGGACGTACTGTGGGACGCCATCGAGAGCGTGCTGCCGGCACGCGCCCGTGCAGCGGATTGAGCATCCCGCGGAAGGGCCTTGAAATCCGACGAACTGGCCCAACAACCGTGGAAATCCGGGGCGCGCCGGAGCTCCGCGGCACGGGGAGCGCGGCGCGGGCGGATGGCAATCAGAGTACAATGAAAGTACTGGGGCCGATCCGGATTCGACGTGGGTCGCGAAACAGCGCAGGGCATGCCGAGCACCAGTCAGCTCGTAAATCCACTGGAACACTACAAACGCCAACGACGCGTTCTTCGCTCAAGCCGCTAACGCTTAATGAGCCGCTGCACTGACTTGTCTTTGGGTCAGGCGGAGGAAGGTAAAACTTCCTAGGGGGCAACCCCGAACCGCAGCAGTGTCATCGAACAAAGAATCGGCATGGACTGGGGTCTGACGGTCCGCGCTTAAATCACATGACTCGCTTCGGGCCGGCCTGTCGGTTGGCTAAGTCCGGGGTTAAAACCAAATAGATCGACTACGCATGTAGAACTGCCTGCAGAGGGCTTGCGGACGGGGGTTCAATTCCCCCCGGCTCCACCATAATTCGCAAGAAAATCAAGATACTACAAGATGGCCAGCCTCCGGAGGCTGGCTTTTTTTGGCTGTCTTGGACTCGCTTGGTCACTATCTTGGCAAGCTTTCGGAAGTTGCCTTCTACCAGAATTGTTGTGTAGTTGACTACGGCATAAAGGCGCCTGGATAGCCGGGAGATCGCCAAGGGCGGAGACGTTTCTCCGACGGCGCCGTCCATGTTCGTGGCGTCCTGGCCTGGGGCGCGGCGACTTCCTGGCCGCTTCCTTTGCAGATTCCTACGCCCGCTTCTTCACCGCCTTCTTGGCCGCCTTCTTCGCCGCCTTCTTGGCCGACGCCGGTGGTTGCGCTTCCGCTACCCTTACCTTGGACGTCCGTGCCGCCGTCCTACCCCTGCCCCGCACGGGTGCCGCCACAGGTTCGGGAACCGGCTGGTTCGACGCCACCTTGCGATCCGAAGGCGCCGGCTGCCCACCGACCCCGAGCTGGGGCACGATGCCGCGGGGCGGCCCGGACCGCACCTTCTCGCCGGCTTGCCAGGCGGCCACGTATTCCTTCGCGGCATCCACCATGGCCTGTCCGATATTGGCGTAGTCGGCCTCGTTCAGATTGGCCAGCGACACGCGGATGGACCACGGCGGTCCGCCGAAGCCGCCGCCGTCCATCAAGACCACGCCGGATTTCTCCGCCAGCCGGAACAGGAAGTCGACCGGCTCGTAGTTCTTGCGCATATAATCGCAGAACTTGTCGCCATAGGCGCTCTGGGCCCAAACCATGAAATCCAGCTCGACGTAATACCAGGCGCGCTCCTTGTCTTCGGGCGGCAGCGGTATGCCCAGGCCGCGCCACAACGCGTCGCGGCGGTCCCGCACGATTTTCTTGGTCAGGTGCTTGTAGCTGTCTTTCGGATCCAGTAGATGGGACAAAGCGAAAAATGCCATCTGCACTTGCTGCGGCAGCGACAGGCCCGCAGTATGGTTAAGCGCCACATCCCGGCTGTCTGCCACCATGCGGTCGATCAGCTTGAGCTTTTCCGGTTCCAGCGTCAGCGAGCCATAACGCTCGTGCAGGCGCCTTCGTTCCTTACCCGGCAGATTGCCGATACGCCGATCCATGCGGTTGTCTTCGTGGATGGCGATCACGCCCAGGCGCCAGCCCGTGCAGCCGAAGTTCTTCGAAAACGAATACACGCATATCGTGTTGGCCGGCACCTCGGCCATAAGAGAACGGAAGTTCGGCACGAAGGTGCCGTAGACGTCGTCAGTGACCAGGATCAGGTCGGGGTTTTTCCGGATGATGCCGACGATCTGGCGCATCTCCAAGGCGTTGAAGGCCACAGAGGGTGGATTGCTGGGATTGACCGTGACTGCCATCTTGATCTTGGGATCGGCGAGCTTGGCGATTTCCTCCGCCGGATAGTGCCAATTGTGCGTGCCGTCCGCGCGCAGACTGCTCGCATTGATGGGGACGATTCTGAACTGGAAGCGCTCCAGATGCGAGATCTCGATGTAAGGCGTGAACGTGGGCAGGAAAAGCGCGACCTTGTCACCCTGCTTCAAGAGCCCGTTCTGCTGCAGGCTGTCGAAGATGTAGCACATGGCGGCAGTGCCGCCCTCGACTGCAAATAGATCGAACTTGCCCCGGGGCGGACGGCCATCGCACATTTCTTTCATGAGATAGTCGTGCACCACCTGCTCGGCGTGCACCAGCATGCGGTCGGGCACCGGATAGTTGTCGCCGATGATGGAATCGACCAACTCGTGTATCCACGCGTCGGGGTCGAATCCCTTCTTTACACCATATTCGTGCACACCACGCAGAAAATCGGCGCCAGCTGCCTTTCTGTTTTCGTCCAGGAATCCATGCAGTCGCCCGGCAATGCCCGGTTTTTGCGGCATGCCGGCCATGATGCCGCGGTCGTAGACGCGTCGCGCTTCGGACATGGCGAAGTGCCCCAGCAGGAAGAACGCATCCCGCGGCGCTGTGGCGATCCAGTTGGGATTTCCGCGCCCCGCGTTCAACATGATGGCCGTCGAGGTTTTTTCGCGGTCTCTCGCCAGGTTGATCAGGAAGTCCTTCAATTCGAAGGGCGATAGCTGTTCAAGGTCTTTCTGGCGCGAGCGCGTGGTCTTGAGTGCGGAGGCCAGGTCGGTACGAACAGGCGTGGACAGAGATTTCGCATGCGCGGTCATGTCGGTCTCCGAGGAAAGGAACGTAAAAATGCAATGGATGGACGTTTGCCAGGCTCGGCACGCTCAGGCCATCAGCATGACGATGACGATGCCCCAGATGATCAACAGCGTATTGCCTATCGCGTAGGGGATGGTGTAGCCCAGGGCCGGCACCTGGCTTTTGGCGCTTTCGGTAATCTGGCCGATGGCGGCGGTGGTGGTGCGCGCGCCAGCGCATACCCCCAAGGCAATAGCCGGAAGGAACTTGAAGACGTAACGCGCGAGCGGAACGCCCAGGAGCATGGGCACGGACGTGGCCACGATGCCGGCCAGGAACAGTTTGAACCCCAATTGCCGGAAGCCTTCGACGAAGCCCGGCCCCGCCGAGATGCCCACCACGGCGACAAACATGGTCAGGCCCACTGACGTGAGAAACCAGTGCACCGGCCCCGGCACCCGACCGAACGTCGGATGTACGGACCGCAGATAACCAAAGACAGGCCGGAGATCAATGCGCCTCCGGACGTCGACAAGGTGACGGGAATACCGGCTACTGTGAGCACCAGCGAGCCCAGCAGGCCGCCGATGACGATACCGAAGCCCACGAACACCATATCCGTTTGCTCGGTCGGACGATCCGCGTACCCGAGCTTATCGACCATGCGTTCCACGTCGCGCTTGGCGCCGACGACGAAGAGGTGATCGCCGCGGTCCAGCTTCAGGCCCCAGTTGACCGGCATTTCATGGCCGCCGCGCACTACCTTGCGAAGGAAGACGCCACGACCGAGCGTCGCCTCGGGCAGCTTCGAAATTTCACGCAGCGTCCTGCCGGATAGATGCTTGTTGGTCAGGACGACTTCTATCATCTCGGCAGGCAGGTTGATAAGGTCAGGGTCTTCGACTTCCTGCCCGATGTTGCCCGCGCCTCGCAGCACCAGCACATCATGGCGGCCTGCCACGCCAAGGACGTCGCCCGCTTGCAGGACGGTCGCGGGCCCGGCATCGACGATACCGCCGTCGCGGCGGATACGCTCGACGAACACGCGGTCGTCGCCAAAGCACGCTTCGAGCTCGGCCACGGTCTTACCCATCAGATCGGCCCGGTCAAGCCGGTACACCCGGGCGATGAATTTACGATAGCCGGACAATTCCAGGGAGTCCTGCCCGCCGGACATCTGGGCTTCGTACTCCTGGCATACCTTGACCAGATCGACCCGCATCAGCTTGGGACCGATGCTGGCCAGCAGCCAGGCGCTGCCGATCGTGCCAAAGATATAGCAGACGGCATAAGCAACGGGAATGTTGTTGATCCATTGCGCGCGTGTCGCGCCGTCCACCCGGGTCAGGCCGTTGATCGTATCCGTGGCCACGCCCATCACGGCGGAAATGGTTTGCGCGCCGGCAAGCAGGCCGGCACCCGTGCCGGCATCGAAGCCGAATGCCAGCGCTGTGCCCCACGTGGACAACAGGCACAGGATACATAGGACCACCGCAAACAGGACCTGGGGCAGGCCATCGCTTTTCATGCCACGGAAGAATTGCGGGCCGACGCCGTAACCAAGGCCGAAAAGGAACAACAGGAAGAAGACCTGCTTGATGACGGGCGCGATCTGGATATTCAGCTGGCCGATCAGCACGCCCACCAGCAGTGTGCCCGTCACCGCGCCCAGGTTGAATCCCTTGAATTTCTTGGCGCCTATTCAATAACCCAGTCCCAGCGTCAGGAAAATCGCGAGCTCCGGGTATTTGCGCAGCGTTTCAAAGAGCCATTGCATTGCCTATCTCCCAGGGAGGACAACTATTGGCTGAAAACACATCGAGGGATTACCTGCGCGCTAAGACATGCGGGCAGCCAGGGCGACGGCGGCTAACTCATGATGCCAAGCTGACTGAGGACCGGACCGTGGACCTGCGATGAGGCGATGAGGCATGACGCAAAACTGGGCCATATTGACATAACCACGACTTTGCGATCGGAGCCGGCGTTCCTTTTTTAGTAACTATATCTATGATGCGCGCATTCCGAAAGCCGTGAATGACTCATGTGCCGTGCCATGATCGCCTTATGCTTTCCCGATGGAAAACCAGGGCTTCCCCGGGACCACCCCGGGATGGCACGCAGACGGTGTGTCGGTAGTAAACCGGCCTCGCAGGCCGGTTTACCGAGTGGGCCGTCGGCCATTCCCGTGCGAATGGCCGCGTCGATGAGCAATCCCTGCTTTCACGCCGTGGACGCGGGCGCCGAAGGGAACGCGCCCGCATCGCTGCGCGCGGTGTCCGCCGCGGCCAGATAGCGGTAAATGAGACCGCCCACGATGCCGCCCAAAAGCGGCACCAGCCAGAACATCCACAACTGGCCTATGGCCCAGCTACCCTGGAACAAGGCCACGCCAGTGCTGCGGGCGGGATTGACAGAGGTATTCGTCACGGGAATGCTGATCAGGTGGATCAGCGTCAGGCACAGGCCGATGGCCAGCGGAGCGAAGCCGGCGGGAGCGCGCTTGTCCGTGATGCCGTGAATGACGATCAGAAAAAAGGCCGTGAGGACGAATTCGGCGACCATGCAGGCGATCAGGGAGTAGCCGCCCGGCGAATGCGCGCCATAGCCGTTGGAGGCGAATCCGGCGGTGGGATCGAAGCCTGTCTTGCCGCTGGCGATGGCGTAAAGCACCGCCGCCGCCGCGATGCCGCCCACCACTTGCGAGACCACGTAAGGCAGTATGTCCTTGGAGGGAATACGGCCGCCGGCCCAAAGACCCACGGTGACGGCGGGGTTGAAATGCCCGCCTGAAATATGGCCGACCGCATAGGCCATGGTAACCACGGTCAGCCCGAACGCCAGCGCCACGCCGGCGAAACCGATGCCCAATTGGGGATAGGCCGCCGCCAGGACAGCGGAGCCGCACCCGCCCAGTACCAGCCAGAAAGTACCCAGGAATTCCGCCAAACACCGCTTGCCCATTGTCATCTCCTGAAGAACTGACCGCCACGCGCCGCCTGGTCGCAGGAAGTCGCGAGCGCAGTGGCATCGAGGATCGCCATCCGCGGACGACCGGCGTCAGTAGCCGGCCAATCCGGCGGAATAAGGCAACATAGCAGCGTGAAAACCGGGCTGGGTGTACATAAACGGTAAGAGAACTTGTATGGAACCGGCTTTCCGATATCGGCTGTCGGATCCGCCCCCGGATTTATTTCGAATCCGCCTCGGCCTTTCGCTTTTTTTGTTTGCTTTTGCCTGGTGTTCTGATTTTCTCGCCCAGTATGCATCGGTTCGCCGCCAAAACCCGGCCCATACGGTTTTCGACGCAATCCGCGGGCTGCTCCCTGTTTTAAACCCCGAGGCATGACTGCCCGCTACTGCGGGACGAGAGTGCAATAATCGTAGTCTTGCCCTGGAGAATGCCTTGAACCGCCTGGATGACCCTTTACACGACCGTGAGATCGGCAGTGCCGACTCCACCATGGATACCACCCGCATCGATGATGTGCGCATCGGCGCGGTACGCCCGCTGATCTCTCCCGCCCTGCTGCTGGACGAGCTGCCCGTTTCGCCCGGAATACAGGATTTGGTGGAAGGTACGCGCGCGTCGATCGCCGACGTGCTGCACGGGCGGGATGATCGGCTGGTCGTCGTGGTGGGCCCCTGTTCGATTCACGATCATGACCAGGCAATGGACTATGCTCGCCTGCTGAAATCGGCCGCCGATGAATTGAAGGAAGACCTGCTCGTCGTGATGCGGGTGTATTTCGAGAAGCCGCGAACGACGGTGGGCTGGAAGGGCTATATCAACGATCCGCGGCTGGACGGCAGTTACCGCATCAACGAGGGTCTGCGGCGCGCGCGGGAACTGCTGCTGGATATCGCCGGACTGGGATTGCCCACCGGTACGGAATTCCTGGACCTGCTCAGCCCGCAATTCATCGCCGACCTGATCGCCTGGGGCGCGATCGGCGCGCGGACGACGGAAAGCCAGAGCCACCGCCAGCTATCTTCGGGATTGAGCTGTCCGCTGGGCTTCAAGAACGGCACGGACGGCGGCGTGCAAATCGCGGCGGACGCCATCGTCGCCGCGCGCGCCAGCCATGCCTTCATGGGCATGACGAAAATGGGCATGGCGGCAATATTCGAAACGCGCGGCAATGACGATACCCACGTTATCCTGCGCGGCGGCAAGCAAGGGCCGAACTATGACGCCGCCAGTATCGCGGCCTGCTGCGATATCCTGAAGCGCGCCGGCTTGCGGGAACAGGTTATGGTGGATTGTTCGCACGCCAATTCGAACAAGTCGCACAGCCGGCAGGTCGATGTGGCGCGGGATGTCGGCGAGCAGATCGCCGGCGGCGATCGGCGCGTCGTCGGCGTGATGATAGAGAGCCATCTGGAAGAAGGCCGGCAGGACCTGAAACCTGGCATCCCGTTGCGCAGAGGCGTGTCCATTACGGACGCCTGCCTGGGGTGGGCGCAAACCGAGCCCGTGCTGCGGCAGCTCGCACAGGCTGTGCGCCAGCGCCGGGCGGGGACGGCCCGCTAGGCCAGGGCGGCAATCGGTAGAGTCCACACTGTGGAGTTTCGGGGAGGGCAATGTGGCGCCCGCATAGGGCGACATTCCCTTTGACAGTTGGCGTACAGCTTGGCGGCGTATGCTGGCCGGCATCGGATACCGTGCCAGGAGCCCGACATGCTTACCCCGACATCCGCCCGCATGCTTGCCGATTACAAGCGCTGGGCCAACCGCGAAACCTTCGCGATCGTGATGGCGCTGCCAGCCACGGAGATATACAAAGAGCGCGTTTCGCTATTCAAGAGCTTCGCCCACTCGCTGAACCACACCTATGTGGTCGACCGCATCTGGCAGGCTCACATCGAGGGCCGTGAGCACGGCATTCCGGCGCTCAATACCGTCACCCATCCGGATATCGAGGACCTGTGGACGGCGCAGCAGGAAATTGACGAGTGGTACATCGCCTGGGCAGGCTCGCAGACCGAGACCTCGCTGGCCCGCGAGAAAGACTACGCGCTGATCGGCGGCAATACGGGCCGCATGTCGCAGGGAGAGATCCTGATGCACGTGGTCAATCACAACAGCTACCACCGCGGCTTCGTCGCGGACCTGCTGACGCAAATGTCCGCGCCGCGGCCGAGTGTCGATTTGCCTGTATACAAGCGCAAACTGGCGGAGCGCGTGGTCCATTCCTGATGCCTCTCCGGGTCAAGCTCCGGGTACGGGCATCCCCCCCGGCGTCGGAGTGATCTTCGAGAACAGGAAGATCCGCCGCGGATCTGGCGCGGAAGACCGGCCGCGGGCCTGAAGGCGCCACCCATCCCGGCAACGCCTTGCCGCCGCATCGCGCCTGGACCCGAAGTGTTGCGCTCCCGGCGTGCCCTCGGTGTCGGCGAAGCCCGCCACATTCCACCGACGCCGGCCTACCCTTCCCGCCGACTCGACCCGCCTGGCCCACGCAACGATCGTCTACGGTCCTTGCCGCCGGCGCTCCGCCCCCCCTGAACGCGCGCCTCCCCCAACCCGTCCCCATCGCGACCTGGCAATTCATATATATGATTTGGTTGACATGGATGAAATTCGAAAATAACATCGTCGGCACGATCAACAGCGGGCACGGCGCCAGGACGCAGGCGACCGTGCCGCCACCAGGAGGAAACTCATGATTCATGCCGTATTGCACGACGCCAAGGACACGGTGGCGGTGGCCGTGGTGGAGGGCATCACCGCGGGCACCGATCTCAATGCCTGGATCATGGATGAGGACAAGGTCATCCAGGTCAAGGCCAAGCAGGATATTCCCATTGGGCACAAGGTCGCGATGAAGGACATGAAGACCGGCGACACGGTCTTCAAGTATGGCGTCGATATCGGCAAGGTCGTGGCCGACATCCAGGCAGGCCAGCACGCGCACGTCCACAACATCAAGACAAAGCGCTGGTAAGCCGCCGCGTCCCTCCTCATTCACGCCTGCCCAAGGAAACACTCATGGCTGTCATTTCCGCATCCACCACCTTCCGCGGCTATCGCCGCGACAACGGCCGCGTCGGCGTACGCAACCACGTCATCGTGCTGCCCGTGGACGACATTTCCAATGCCGCGGCCGAAGCCGTGGCCAACAACATCAAGGGCACGATGGCCCTGCCCCACCCCTATGGCCGCCTGCAGTTCGGCGAAGACCTGGAACTGCACTTCCGCACGCTGATCGGTACGGGCTGCAACCCCAACGTTGCCGCCGTGGTCGTCATCGGTATCGAAGAGGGCTGGACCAAGCGCATCGTCGATGCCATCGCCAAGACCGGCAAGCCGGTGGCGGGTTTCTCCATCGAATTGCACGGCGACCATGACACCATCATGCGTGCGTCGAAGGCCGCCAAGGAATTCGTGCACTACGCCACGTCGCTGCAGCGCACCGAATGCCCCATCAGCGACCTGTGGGTCTCCACGAAGTGCGGCGAATCGGATACGACTTCCGGCTGTGGCGCCAACCCCACCGTGGGCAATGCCTTCGACAAGCTGTACCCGCTCGGCACCACGCTGGTATTCGGCGAAACGTCCGAACTGACGGGCGGCGAACACATCGTGGCCGAACGCTGCGCCAACGACAAGGTGCGCGAGCGCTTCATGTTCATGTTCGACCGCTACCAGGCCATGATCGATCGCTGGAAGACCAGCGACCTGTCGGAATCCCAGCCCACCAAGGGGAATATCGCCGGCGGCCTGACGACGATCGAGGAAAAGGCGATGGGCAACATCCAGAAGATCGGCAAGAAGTGCCGCGTCGACGGGGTGCTGGACAAGGCCGAAATTCCCGATCACTCGGGCCTGTGGTTCATGGATTCGTCCTCCGCCGCGGCCGAAATGGTCACGCTGTGCGCGGCCTCCGGCTACGCGGTCCACTTCTTCCCCACCGGCCAGGGCAATGTGATCGGCAATCCCATCCTGCCGGTCATCAAGATCTGCGCGAATCCGCGCACGGTGCGCACGATGTCCGAGCACATCGACGTCGATACCTCGGGCCTGCTGCAGCGCGAGATGGATCTGGACCAGGCTGGCGACAAGCTACTGGAATGCATGTTGGCGACCATCAATGGCCGCTGGACTGCCGCCGAAGCGTTGGGCCACCGCGAGTTCGTGCTGACGCGCCTGTTCGAAAGCGCGTGACCTTCCGTCTGCCGGCGTGCAGCCGCCGGCATCCCTAGGCGTACCGGCCCGCAGATGGCCGGACGCTGCCCCGTCCGCCGGACGCCCCGCGTCCGGTGGCGTTCCCCCTTATCGGAGGAGACACCCCCATGAAACGTGTACCCGCGGATCTGCCGGTTTCGGCTACCCGTCGTTCAACCCTGGGCGCGCTCGGCGCCGCCGGCCTGACCCTGATCACGCCGTTCTCCAAGGCATGGGCGCAAGGCGACAAGTGGCCGCCCAAGCCCATCAACTATGTGGTTCCCTTCCCGCCCGGCGGCTTGACCGACGTCGCCGCACGGCAGGTCGCCAAGGCCGTGTCGTCATCCGAAGGCTGGAATGTGGTCATCGAAAACAAGCCCGGCGGCAGCGCGAATATCGGCGCGGCCTATGTGGCGCGCGCCGAACCCGACGGGTGTACGTGGCTGGCCATGACGATGTCCCACGCAGCCAACGCCACGCTGTTCAAGGGTAAGGCGGGCTATGACCTGATGACGGATCTGGTGCCCCTGGCCGAGATCGCGTCCTCGCCGATGATGATCGTGGTCAACCCCAAAAGCGACATCAAGACGTTGGCCGACCTGACCAAGGCCGCCAAGGCCAAGCCGGGCAGTTTGTCCGCGGGCTCCAGCGGCAATGGCACGCCGCCGCATCTGACGCTGGCGCTGTACCAGCAGCTAACCGGCACCAAGCTTCTGCATGTGCCGTACAAGGGCGGTGCGCCTTCGCTGACCGACCTGATCGGCGGCCAGCTGGATGTGATTTTTTCCAACTACCCCGAGTCCCTGGCCTATGTGAAAAGCGGCCAGCTGCGCGCGCTGGCGGTGACCACCAAGCAACGCAGCCCGGACCTGCCCAACGTGCCGACCGTGGCCGAAGCGGGGTTGCCGGACCTGGTCGTGGAGAACTTCACCGGCGTCATGGTTCCCGCGCATACCGATCCGAAGCTGATCGAACGCATCGGCAAGGCCATCGAAAAGCAGGTGCAACAGCCGGAGATGCAGAAGACCCTGACGCAACTCGGCTTCATTCCGCGGCCGCGCGGGCCGGAGGAATTCAAGCAGTACCTGGCCGGCGAAGTGGCCCGCTGGGCCAAGACCATCAAGGAGGCGAATATCCAGGTCGGATAAGCCGCCGCGCTGCCTTCACCCCGGCGGTTGCTTGCATCATCGCTTCCGCCGTTGCTTCCGTCATTGCTTTCTTTGTCGACTTTGCGAGCGAGTCACCCTATGCATATCGTTATTTCCGAGTTCATGGACACCGACGCGGTGGATCTGCTGCGCCGGGATTTCCAGGTCCGGTATGAACCCGACCTGGTGGACCGGCGCGCCGATCTGCTGAAGGCGGTCGCCGGTGCCGATGCCCTGATCGTGCGCAACCGCACCCGTGTGGACGGCGAGGTGCTGGCCGCCGGAAGCGGCCTGAAAGCCGTGGGCCGGCTGGGCGTGGGCCTGGACAATATCGATGTGGCGGCCTGTCGCGAACGCGGCATCCACGTCTTGCCCGCCACGGGCGCCAACGCGCGGGCCGTCGCGGAATACGTGGTGACGAGCGTGCTCGTCCTGACACGCGGGGTATATCACAACAGCGGCCAGGTGGCGCAAGGCGCCTGGCCGCGCACCGCGATGTCCAACGGCCGGGAAGTCGAAGGGCGGACATTGGGCATCGTGGGGTTTGGCGGCATCGGCCGCCTGACGGCACGCCTGGCGCGCGGCCTGGATATGCGCGTCGTGGCTTACGATCCCATGCTGCAGGGCAATGATCCGGTCTGGAAGGAAACCGGCGTCGAACCGGCGGCGGACCTGGCCGGCCTGCTCGCGCGGTCGGACGCCGTCACGCTGCATATTCCGCTGACCGACGGCACGCGCAATCTGTTCGATGCGTCCCGCATCGCTGCGATGAAGGATGGCGCCGTGCTGGTCAATACCGCGCGCGGCGGCATCGTCGACGAAGCGGCGCTGGCGCAGGCCTTGCGCGACGGCAAGCTGGCCGGCGCGGCCATGGACGTGTTCGGCGAAGAACCCCTGCCCGCGGGCAGCCCGCTGGCGGGCGCGCCGAACCTGATCCTGACGCCGCACGTGGCGGGGCTCAGCGTCGAGGCCAATACCAGGGTCTCCGATATGGTCGCCCAACGCGTGGCGGACGTTTTGAAGCAAGGCTGAGACAATAGCGCGGCAACAGGGCAACACAGCAACACAACGATTTCGGGAAACGACGATGGCGACCATGCAACTCGATGCTTTATATGAACTGGCCGTGGCCGCGCTGCAAGGCGCCGGCGCCAGCGGGAAAATGGCGGCCGATACGGCGCGCGCGCTGATCTACGCCGAGGGCCAGGGCATCGCCTCGCACGGGGTTTCGCGCGTACCGTTCTACGCCACGCACCTGCGCAACGGCCGAGCCGACGGCCAGGCCGTTGCCCGCGTCGTCCACGAACGCGGCGGCGCGGTGCTGGTGGACGCGGCCGACGGCCTGGCCTTTCCCGCCTGCGCCCTGGCCATCGAAGAGGCCATCAAGCGCGCGCGGGAACATGGTGTCGCGTTTGCCGGCGTCCGCAATAGCCATCACTTCGGTGTCGCGGCCTACCACCTGGACGCCGTCGCCCGGGCGGGCATGGTGGGCCTGGCCATGGGCAATTCGCCGTCGGCGATGCCGGCCTGGGGCGGCAAGCGTGCGCTGTTCGGTACCAATCCCATCGCCGCGGCCTTCCCCCGCCGCGATGCGCTGCCGCTTGTGATCGACCTGTCGCTATCGGAAGTGGCGCGCGGGAAACTGATGGTGGCGGCGCGCGAGGGCAAGGAGATCCCCTTGGGCTGGGCGCTGGACGCGGATGGCAAGCCCACCACGGATCCCAAGGCGGGACTGGCGGGCAGTATGCTGCCGATGGGCGGCGCCAAGGGCGCCATGCTGGCCTTGACCGTCGAACTGCTGGCCTGCGCGCTGACCGGCGCCCATTTCGGCTTCGAGGCGGATTCGTTCTTCACCGAGGAAGGCAACCGGGCCCGCATCGGCCAGGCCTTTCTCGTCATCGATCCGGGCGCGCTGGCGGGGCGCGAAGCCTACCTGGAACGCGTCGAGACGCTGGTATCGGCTATGCTCGCGGACGAAGGCGTACGGCTGCCCGGCCAACGCCGCGCCGGGCTCGAGCAGAAGGCGCGCGAACAGGGCATCAATGTGCCCGACGCCTTGCTGGCGGAGATGAAGCAGCTGGCGGGACGGGCCTAACCCGGAGACTATCGTCATGACGCAAGCCGGCAAGACCCGTATCGGCATTATCGGCGTGGGCCAGATGGGCCACGGAATCGCGTTCAATATCGCCAAGGCGGGCTACGCCCTGGTGTTCCTCGACCATCCCGGCAATCAGCCCGTGGACGACCTGCTCGCGCAAGGCGCGACCCGGGCCGCCACGCCGGCGGCGGTCGCGCGGCAGGTGGACATGGTCATCCTGTGCGTGACCGGCACGCCGGAAGTGGAGGATGTCCTTTTCCGCGCCGAAGGCGTGCTGGCCGGCCTGCAGCCGGGAACGGTAGTGATCGACTGCTCCACCGCTATTCCTTCTTCGACCCTGAAGGTCGCGCAGGCGGTCGAAAAGGCAGGGGGACTCTTCCTGGACGCGCCGATGACGCGCACGCCCAAGGAGGCCGCCGAAGGCCGGCTCAACCTTATCGTCGGCGGAGACCCCGCGGTATTCGAGCGTTGCAAGCCGGTGCTGCAAGCCTATGCGGAAAACATCGTCCATGCCGGACCAGTCGGTTCCGGCCACCGCCTGAAACTGCTGCACAACTACGTATCGCTGGGTTTTTCCGCGGTGCTGGCGGAAGCCACGGCCTGCGCGAAGCGGGCCAATGTGGATTCCGGCGTGCTGCTGGAAATCCTGGCCAAGGGCGGCGGCGATGGCGTGGTGCTGGGACGCCTGCGCCCTTACATCGAATCCGGCGATACCGGGAACTTCCGCTTTTCCATCGCCAATGCGCTGAAGGACATGGGGTACTACACCACCATGGCCCAGGAAACCGGCGCGCCGCACGGCACGGCGCAGGCCATCCGCGATACCTATGCCGACGCCAGCAAGGCGGGTATCGCCCAGGCGCCGGTACCGGAAATCATCGACTACCTGGCCGGCCACACCCGCGCGCGCTGAGGGTTCAACCAGGCGGCGCGGCCAGGATGGCGAGCTCCGCCTCGTCGAAACCGGCCGCGCGGCGCGCCGCCAGATTGAAGGGACCGCGCTGCCGGGGTGCCGCGTAGCGCGCCGCCAGTTCGGCGTGCCAGGCAACGCTATCCTTGCCCTGCGCCAGGCAGAGATGCCGCCACCAGCGATTGCCGATGGCGACATGGCCGATCTCGTCGCGCAGGATGATTTCCAGGATCGCCGCGCCAGCCGCGTCTCCGGCCGCGAGCAGCTTGTCGCGGATGGGCGGCGAGGCATCCAGGCCGCGCGCCTCGAGGATACGCGGGACCAGCGTCAGGCGTGCCGCCAGGTCGGCGCCGGTCTTTTCCGCCATCTCCCATAGCCCGTTGTGCGCGGGGAAATCGCCATAGGTATGTCCCAGCGTGCCCAGGTGGCTGTTCAGCAGTTGGAAATGGCTGGACTCCTCTTTGGCGACGCGCAGCCAGTCCCGGTAGAAGTCCGCCGGCATGGCGGCGAAGCGCCACACGATGTCCAGGGCCAGATTGACGGCGTTGAATTCGATATGCGCCAGGGCGTGGATCAAGGCGGCCCGCCCCCCCGCGGTACCGACCGGACGCGGCTTGAGCCGGGCGGGAGCGACCAGTTCGGGGCGCGCCGGCCTGCCGGGCAAGCCGGCGGGGCAGGCCAGCAGCGCCTGGGTATCGATCGGCCCGTCCGTGGACATGGCGTCGACGGCGCGCACCTTGTCGGCCCAGTCCGCCAGCGCCAGGGCGTGCAGTGCCTGGCCGCGCAGCTCCGGGCCCGGCGCCGGACCGGGCGCCGGAACGGAAAGATCGGGTGCGGCGTCGTTCATCCCGCAAGCGTACCGGAAAAGCGAACCGCCGGCCGGCTGGCCTATACTGCACGGGCTTCGATGCTGACCGCCATGACCGCTGACATACGCCTTCAAGTCCTTGAATCCCTTAGCGACGTGGACCCGGCCCAATGGGATGCGGTGGCGGGCGGGCAGCCTTTCCTGCGCCATGCCTTCCTGGCGGCGCTGCACGATACCGGCTGTGCCGCACCCGACACCGGATGGTCGCCGTTCTACCTGGTCCTCTGGCGCGGCGGCACCCTGGCGGGCGCCATGCCGCTGTACGTCAAGTCTCATTCGCGCGGCGAATATGTGTTCGACCAGCTATGGGCCGATGCCTTTGCCCGCCACGGCCTGCGGTACTACCCGAAACTGCTTTGCGCGGTGCCTTTTACCCCGGTCACGGGGCCGCGCCTGCTGGCGGGCGCCCATGAGGATCGGGTCCGCCTGGCGAAGGGCGCCATCGAACTGGCCGCGCGGCTGAAGCTGTCTTCGCTGCACGTGCTGTTCCCCTCCGAAGAGGATGCCGTCGCGCTGCGCGAGGCGGGCTATATGGTGCGCCAGGGCGTGCAGTTTCACTGGTGCGACCAAGGCTATGGCGACTTCGACGGGTTCCTGGCGTCGCTGAACCATGACAAGCGCAAAAAACTGCGCCAGGACAGGAAACGCGTCGCCGCGGCGGGCGTCACCTTCCGCTGGCTGCGCGGCGCCGATATCGACGACAACGCCCTGCGCTTCTTTCATGGCTGCTATGAAGAGACCTACCGCAACCATTGGTCTTCGCCGTATCTGAGCCTGGATTTCTTCCGGCGCGTGCACCGCACCCTGCCGGATGCCCTGGTCCTGATCGAAGCGCGCCGGGACGGCGAGCCCATCGCGGCTGCCCTGAATATCACCGACGGCACCGCCTTGTACGGCCGCCACTGGGGTACCCGCGCGTTCGTGCCGGGGCTGCATTTCGAAACCTGCTACGTGCAAGGTATCGAATACTGCCTGGCGAATGGCATCGAACGCTTCGAAGGGGGCGCCCAGGGAGAACACAAGATGGCCCGGGGGCTGCTGCCGGTACCGACATGCTCGGCGCATTGGATCGCCGACCCGCGCTTCGCCGATGCCATCGCCGCCTTCCTGGACCAGGAAGGCGCCGCCATGGGAGATTACCGGGAGGAGCTGGCGGCCCATACGCCGTTCAAAAACAACGGCGAAGCGTGATTTCGGGCCTGTAACCCGCCCTGGAGCGATCCTTGCTTGAGTTCCAGCACATCGGCATCGTATTGTGTCAAGTCGGCTCTGCAAGACAAAATTCAAAAACCCTCGCAACAAACTAGAAAAGTCCGTATGAAGAATCAATCTTTGAAACGGCGTATATACGCGAGCTTCGCGGCCATCCTGGCCGTGATGCTGTTGATGGTGGTCGTGGACTACATGCGCCTGCTGGCGATCGATGAAGAAGCCCAGGGATTGAGCCAGGACTCCTTGCCCGGCCTGCGCTACAGCATCGGCATGCGCGATAGCTGGCGCGATGTCTTCGAAGACCTTCGAGAGGGAGTCAGCAGGCAGAACGAACAGACCGGCACCGACGCCACGGCATCCCTGCGCGCCACGCTGACCCGGGCGCGCACCCAGTTGGACGCCGCGATGCGGGCCTACGAGGCCACGCCATTCGTCGACAACGACCGCGCGGTCTACACGGAGTTCCAGGGTACCGTGGACGCCTACCGCAAGATCGAGGACACGGTGTTCGCAGCCCTGCAGAACGGCGACCCCGCCCGCGCCCGTGCCCTGCTGCGCGAACAGCTGGAGCCGATCTTCCGCAACGGCATGTCGGTGACCGACAGGATGCTGACGGACAATCGCACCCGCGCCGAGTCCTCCACCGCGCAGATCCTGACCGCCCTGCGGCACGCGGAAGGCATTGTGCTGGTCGGCCTGGTCCTGGCGCTGCTGGTGGCCGTGCTGGCGGGCATCCTGCTGATGCGGGCCATCGACGGGCCCATGCAACGTATCGTCGCCGTCCTGGGGGCCTTCGGCGCGGGCGACCTGAACAGCCGCTTGAACCTTGGCCGCCGCGATGAATTCGGCGCCATCGAAACGGGCTTCAATCGCATGGCCGACGAATTGACCGAGCTCGTGGGCAAGACGCAGCGTTCCGCCATCCAGGTGGCTACCTCGGTCACCCAGATCGCCGCCACGGCCAAGGAACAACAGGCGACGGCGTCCGAAGTGGCGGCGACCACGACGGAGATCGGCGCGACCTCGCGCGAGATCGCCGCGACGTCCCGCGACCTGGTGCGCACCATGAACGAAGTCTCGGGCGCGGCGGACCAGACCGCGACGCTGGCCGACGAGGGCCATCACGACCTGGTGCGCATGGAGACGACGATGCGCAGTGTGGTGGATGCCGCCGGCTCGGTCAACGCGAAGCTTGCGGTCTTGAACGAGAAGGCAGGCAACATCAACCAGGTCGTGACCACCATCAACAAGGTGGCCGACCAGACCAACCTCTTGTCGCTGAATGCCGCGATCGAAGCCGAAAAGGCCGGCGAATACGGGCGCGGCTTCGCCGTCGTGGCCACCGAGATCCGCCGCCTGGCCGACCAGACCGCGGTCGCCACCTACGATATCGAGCAGATCGTGCGCGAGATCCAGTCTTCCGTGGCGGCGGGGGTCATGGGCATGGACAAGTTCTCAGAAGAAGTCCGGCGCGGCATGACCGAGATGCAACAGGTCGGCGAGCAGCTGGCGCAAATCATCCAGCATGTGCAAACGCTGGCGCCTCGTGTGCAGATGGTCAATGAGGGCATGCAGGCGCAGGCAACCGGTGCCGAGCAGATCAACCAGGCCCTGAGCCAGTTGGCCGACGCCACTCAGCAGACCGTGGAATCGCTGCGCCAGTCCAGCGTGGCGATCGACGACCTGAATACGGTCGCGGGCGAATTGCGCGGCAGCGTTACCCGGTTCAGGATGTGATGACCGCCCAAACGCGTGCTTCCGGCTCCCTGGCATCGGCCGGCCCCGGCAAGCGCGGGCGCCGGCTGTTCCTGCGGTTCGACATCGCCGGCGATCGCTACGTCCTGGCCGCGTCGGAGATCGTGCGGATGCTCCCGGTCACGCCGCTAAAAAGCCTGCCCGGCATGCCGGCCTGGGTCGCCGGCCTTCTGCGCTACGGCGATACGCCGGTGCCGGTGATCGACATCCGCGCGCTGGCGCTGGGCCAGGCGTCGACCGCCCGCGCCAGCACGCGCGTGGCGGTGGTGCACTACCGCCTTGCCGCCCGGGCACCCGCGCCTTTGCTCGGACTGCTGTTGGAACACGCCACCGAAACCGTGCATTACGACTCGGACGACTTCGTGCCGTATGGCCTGGATAATCGCGAAGCCCGCTACCTGGGCCCCGTGAGACCCGACACGCACGGCCTGATGCAATGGGTCAAGGTCGAGGACCTGCTGCCGCCGACCGTGCGGGAACGGCTGTTCCAGGATGCAGCGCCGGGGAGCGCCGAAGCATGAGCATGGACGGGTTCGCCGCGCTGCTCAAGCGCCGCATGGGGCTGGATGCCGA
>NZ_JBMQQZ010000048.1:0-13641 GCF_057362025.1 Bordetella sp.
GCCTGGAAATCCACGTAGTGCGGCAACTTCAAGTGCTGGACGAAGCCGGAGGCCTCGACGTTATCGCTGTGATACAGCACAAACTCGTGATCGTTGGCGGGGGAATCGGAGGCTTCGCCGAGTTCCGCCGCGCGCAGGGCCCGGTCTACCAGCGCCATGGACATGGCCTTACGTTCGCCGTAGCCGAATACCAGCCCGTAGCCGCGCGTGAAGCGCGGGCCTTCCTGCGGGTTGCCGGCGAACTGGCTTACCATCTGGCACTCGGTGACATCGATTTCGCCCAGCGTGACGGCGAAACCCAATTCTTCGACGAACATCCCGACTTCGACCGATCCATAGCGGATCTCGGCGGCGAAAGGGTGCGTATTGCCATAGCCGCGCTGCGTCGAATAGCCCATGGACAGCAGATAGCCCTCGTCGGCGCGCGCCAGGTTCTGCAGCCGCGCCGGACGCGAGGCCGGAAAGGTCATCGGCTGGCGCGTCAGGTCGAAAGGCGCCGGGTCGCCCGGCGGAACGGCTTCGTCTTCCACCAGCGATTCGTGCCGCAGCAGGTCCGTGACGCGCGGCATGGCTGGATCGAGCGGAACGTCGGCCGGCGGCAGCGGCGCCACCGGGGCATCGTCCTCCAGGCTGAAATCCAGCAGGCGCTGCGTATAGTCGTAGGTGGGCCCCAGCACCTGCCCGCCCGGCACGTCCTTGAAGGTAGCCGATATGCGGCGCTGCAGCCCCATGCATGCCGTGTCCAGCGGCTGCGTATAGCCGAAGCGCGGCAGCGTCGTGCGGTACGCGCGCAGCAGGAATACCGCTTCGATCGCATCGCCGGCCGCCTGCTTGAGCGCCAGCGCGGCCAGGTGCGGATCGTACAGCGAGCCTTCCGCCATGACGCGCGACACCGCCAGCGGCATTTGTTCGCGGATCTGCGCCAGCGTCAGCGCCGGCACCGCGGGATCGCCACGCCGATAGCCGTCCAGCATGCGATAGGAATTCAGGATGGCGCGTTCGCCGCCCTTCACAGCAACGTACATGTCAGTTCTCCATCCGGGTGGTGCGCGGCAGACCGCAGATCTGCCCGCCTTGCGTCAGAAAGACATCCACGCCCAAGGGAAACAGCGCGTGATTCGATGCCCATTGTTCGCGGAGGTCCGCGGGCAGGCCCGCCACCGCCAGCGCGCGCGTGCCGGGAATGCCCGGACCGGACAGCGTCAGCGCCACCCCTGCCCCGAAGGCGCCGACTTCGATCAGCAAGGTGGCCGATCGATCGGGATAGGCGGCATCGCCGGGATCGCAGCTGTCCAGCGATGGGACAACGTGCCCGGCGGGCACGGCGATGAATCGGGCGTGCGCCGGATCGTCCACCAGCGGGCAGGCGCAATGGAAGCGCAGGAAGCCGCGCACGCTTTCGTCCACGCCGGCCGGCAGCCAGACCGGCGCATCGACATCGGCCAGTGCCAGCAGCATCGCCGCCATCGCCGGCGACAGGCCGGAAGGCACGCCACAGGACGTTTCCAGCTCCTGGATTCGCCCCGGATGCGCCAACGCCTGCAGCGCCGCGCGGAAGGTCTCCTGGGCGCCCGCCACCGGGTCGTCGAAGCCGGGCAGCAAGGTGGCCGCGCCGCGTGCCGCGGTGCGCGCCGTATGAGTAGTGGTCATCAGTTATCCCCCCGCACCAGGGTGAAGAAATCGACGCGCGTCTGCGCCGCGGCCGCGGCGCGCGCGGCGGCGTTGTCCGCATGCGATCGGGCCAGCGGCTCTATCACGCTCTTGCGCACGCGCTCGTGCCATTCGTCCATCTGCAACAGCCCGTCCAGCACGGCGGCCTGCTCCGCGTGGCGGGCGGCGCGGCCGCGCACATAGGCGGTACCGACGATGCCATCGTCGAACGCCACGGCGCAGCGCGTCACGGATATCTCGCCAAGATTGAACTGCGCGCCGGTGCCGCCCGCCCGGGCGCGCACCATTGCCATGCCGGTTTCCGGCGCGCGCAGCTTGCGGTAGACGGGCAGTTCCCCCAGCGCCGCATAGGCGAGCGCGAGGGCATCCGGTTCGGCCAGCGCCATCACGCGCATCCAGGCAGCGCGCGGCGCGTGCGGCTGTTCGCCGGTTTCGGGAGTCATGATTACCTCTAAACGTCTATACGAGTAGATGTAGTATGATCCGTCACGAGGTAAAGTTCAACCGCAGTGAACCACGTTGTCGGTGAATTTTTTATGACCACGCTTGCGTAACGGAAGAACATCATGGTGGAACGAGGATCGGGCATCGCCATCTGGCGTCAGATTGGCGAGGCCCTGGCGACGGACATACGCAACAAGCGCTACGCGCCCGGCGAACAGCTGCCGCCGGAACCGGAGCTGGCCGAGAAATTCTCCGTCAACCGCCACACGATACGGCGGGCGATGGGCGAGCTCGAACAGGGCGGCCTGGTCCGCATCGAGCAGGGACGCGGCACCTTCGTGCAGGAACACGCGATCGACTACGCCATCGGCAAGCGCACGCGCTTTTCCGAGAACCTGGGTAGCCAGGGCGTGCTGGGCCACGCTCAGGTGGTGCACAGCGAAACGCTGAAGTCCGCGGAAATCGCCCATCATCTGGGCCTGTCGCGCAATGCCTCGCTGCTGCGCGTGCAACTGATCGGCAAGACGGAAAACCGCACGATAAGCGTGGCGGAGCATTATTTCGAAGAAAAGCGCTTTCCCGGATTCGTCGACAAACTCGACGCCACGCGATCCATTTCCAAGACCTACCGGCAGTTCGGCATCGCGGACTACACGCGCAAGTGGTCGCGCATCACCGCCACGCTGCCCAGCGAAGAGGTGGCACGCCTGCTGGCGCAGCCCAAGACCCGCCCCATCCTGAAAGTGGAAGCCCTGAATATCGACCAGGACAAAGCGCCGCTGCAATACAGCATCACGTGTTTTTCCGGCGACTGGGTGCAATTGATGGTCAACGACGACTAGGGTCCGCCGACGCCGGAAAGCATTCCGGCGGCGCGCCATCCCCGCGCGGAAAGACATCTAGACATCTGTTCGTCATCGAAGACCGCTACTCTAGAAGGTTCTACAGGTGGACTCCATGCATCCAGACAATTCGCCTTCCCATTTCCTGCGCGGCATCGGCGGCCGCCGTGTATTGACCGCCCAGGGGCTTGGCCCCGCCCGCCTCTCCTTCGAGCAGGACCGTATCGCCGGCACCCATACCGGTTCCGGACCCGCGCCGGCCGATTTCGATGCGGGAGACCTGCTGGTGCTGCCCGGCATCGTCGACCTGCACGGCGACGCCTTCGAACGCGCCATCATGCCGCGTCCGGGCGTGACCTTCCCTTACGACGGCGCCCTGCTGGACGTCGATCGGCAACTGCTGGCCAACGGCATCACCACGGAATTCCACGGACTGACCCTGTCCTGGGAAGGCGGCTTGCGCGGCGAACCCTACGCCATGCGCATGTTCGATGCCCTGGACCGCATGCAGCGCCTGCTGGGGGCGCGCCATTACGTACACCTGCGCTTCGAGACCCATCACGTCAGCGGCGTGGAGATCGCGCAGTCCTGGATCCGCGCCGGCAAAGTGCGTTTCCTGGCCTTGAACGACCACCTCCCCAGCATGACCAAGCGCCTGGGCGATGACCGCAAGCTGCTGCAGTACGCGGAGCGCGCCGAATGCGACCTGGATACCTTCCAGGACCGCATCCGCGCGGCCATGCAATCGGCCGATGCGGTCGCCGGCGCCATGCGCGAACTGACCGATTGCGCGCGCGAGGCCGGCCTGGAGGTCGCATCGCACGACGACCGCGATCCGGCCACCCGCCGCTACTATCACCAGCTCGGCTGCGGGGTGGCGGAATTCCCGCTGACCATCGAGGCGGCCCAGGTGGCCCGTTCGCTGGGCGACTCCATCGTTTTCGGGGCGCCCAACGTGGTGCGCGGCGGCAGCCACACGAATGCGCCCGACGCTACCGCGATGATCCGCGCGGGCCTGTGCGACGTGCTGGCCTCCGATTACTACTACCCCGCCCCGCTGACGGCCGTGATGAAACTTGCAAGCCGCGGCATCCTGCCGCTGGAACACGCCTGGGCGCTGGTCTCGCGCAATCCGGCGCGAGCCGCCGGGCTGCGCGACCGCGGCCAGCTGGACACCGGCATGATCGCCGATGCCATTGTCGTGGATGACAGCGTGCCCGAGGTCCCACGCGTCTGCGCGGCCATCGTGGGCGGGCGCCTGCGCTATGCCGCACGCCACTTCGAAAGCCCGCTGGCGCGGGCCGCTGCCTGAGCCCCTGCCATGCCGCTTGCTTATCGCTACGCCGTCTATCTGGCGCCGGTCGGCGCCTGGCGCGAATTCGGCCGCGCCTGGCTGGGCCGGGATGAAGAAAGCGGGCAGCGCCTGCCGCGCGCGCGAGAAGAGGATCCCCGGCTGGATGCCTGGACCGACGCGCCTCGGCACTACGGTCTGCACGCGACGCTAAAGCCGCCCTTCCGCCTGCGCCCGGGCACGACGGCGACAGGGCTGGACGAGGCGATCCGCGCGCTCGCCCGCATGCAAAAGCCCTTCCACATCGTGCCGACCCTGCGCGCCCTGCGCGGGTTCCTGGCCTGGTGCCTGCCCGACGACGCCGGCACACACGCGCGCGTCCGCGCCCTGGCGGACCGGGTGGTACGCGACCTGGACCCCTATCGCGCGCCGTCCACCCCGGCTGAAATCGCGCGCCGCAGGCCGGACCAGTTGACGCTGCCCCAGCAGCGCATGCTGGCCGAATGGGGCTACCCCTACGTCTTCGATACCTACACCTTTCATATCACGCTGACCGGCAACCTCGGCGCCACGGAACTCGACCATGCCGAGGAACTGCTGCGTGCCCGCGCTGGCCGTGCGCTGGACGGCGCCATGCCCGTCGAGGCAATCACCGTGTACGTCCAGCCGCGACCCGACGATCCGTTCATCGTCGCGCGCCACTACGGCTTCGACGGAACCGTGCGCGACGCGGCCGGCGCCCGCTATATGGACGACGACGCACCATGAATGCGCCCGCACCCTCGCTCGTCTACATCATGGGCGCGTCGGGCAGCGGCAAGGACACGCTGCTGCGCCATGTGCGCGGCATGAGCACGCCGCGGGACCGCATCCTGGTTGCGCATCGGTATATCACCCGGCCCAGCGGCGTCGACGAGGCCTCGGTGGCACTGAGCGAAGACGAATTTGCCCGGCGCGAACAACTGGGTTGCTTCGCCCTCTCGTGGCGCAGCCACGGGCTGGCTTACGGCGTAGGCGTGGAGATCGACGCCTGGATGGCCGCCGGGGTGACGGTGCTGGTGAATGGATCGCGCGCGCATTTGCCGCGCGCCTGGGCCCGTTACCCGGGCCTGTGCGCGGTGGAGATCGCCGTCGATGTGCGCACGCTGAAGCAGCGCCTGTCCAGCCGCGGCCGCGAGAATATGCAGGCCATCGAGGAAAGGCTGGCGCGCGCGACGGCGGCATTCGACGTGCCGGCCGGTTGCGAATTGCTCACCGTGGACAACAACGGCGCCCCGGAAGAAGCGGCGGATCGCGTGCTGGAGATCGCCCGCCGCCGGCACGCCTGAGCGCACGCCCCGGCAGCCGCCCGGGTCGTACCGGACGGGCCTGCATATCGACCCGGCCGCACGATGGCCTGCCCGGGACCAGATATCAACGCGCCCGCGCCGCGTCCCGCACATAGGCATGAAACCGCCCGAGTAAAGGATCCTCCAGCGACATCCGGTGAAACGCCAGCATGACGGGGTTGATAGGCAGGGCGCGCCTGACCTTGACGATGCGCAGCACGCCGAAGCCGACATGGCGGCGCACGATGGATTCAGGCGCGATGGACACCAGCCGCGACGCGGCGACCAGCGCCAGATTGGCCTCGAACGAGCGGGTTTCCATCAGGGGCTTGATAGGCGCCAGGCCGTGTTCGGCCCAGAACGCATCGAATGCGCCGCGCGATGTTGTCCCCGGCTCGGGCAGGGTCCAGCCCATCGCCGCCAGCCGCGACAGGGAAACCTGCCCCGAGGGAATATCGGGGTGGCCCGCGGCACAATAGATAACGGTGCGCTCGTCGAACAATCGCTCGATGACCCATTCGTCGCCAGGGTCCGCCACATTGCCGCGCAGGATGGCGAAGTCCAGGTCGCCCGCGGCAAGGCTGTTGAACAGCGCGATGGAGTTGCCTTCGCGCACCTCGAAGCGCATACCCACCCCATCCGTTCCCGTGCCGCCTGCCGGCGTCCGCCCTTGTGCCTTCGCATCGCCATCGGCGCCGGCCGCTACCGCCGCGCCGCCCGTCCCCGTCTTTTCCAACGGCGCCTGCCCGCCATCCGGATAGACGCGTTCCAGCAAATGCGGCAGCAGCGTGTGCATGGCGCGCGGGATACACCCCAGCCGGATCGGCGGCGCATCGCCCGTCGTCAGGTCGTTCAGGCGCTCCATCGTGCGCAGCGCGAAACGGGCGCGTGGCAGGATCAGGCGGCCCTGCGCCGTCGGCACGCTGCCATGGCTGGACCGTTCGAACAGGCGCGCGCCGACCAGCGTCTCGGCCTCGGCCAACAGGCGCGACAACACGGGTTGCGGGACGCCCAGTGCGCGAGCGGCGCGATGCACCGACCGCCCATCGCCGACCGCGACGATGGCTTCGATATGGCGGCGCTGTAGGGGTTTTTTCTTCTGCATGGATACGGATTCAGTATAACGGTATGCCTTATATATATCATTTACCGCATTACCCACGATTGCTATATTGGCCTCGCCCACCCACTCGACCGTGCCCCGCGGGCCCGCACCATCCGGGAAGGGACATCACCTCTAGCATGCACAGGCCAACACCATGTCGATCACCGTTACTCCCCTCGCGTCGGCCCTCGGCGCGGAAATTTCAGGTCTGGATCTGCGCGCGCCGCTCGCCGCCGATGACGTCGCGGCGCTGAAGCGCGCCTGGAGCGAGCACCTGGTCCTGCGCTTTCGCGGCCAACTTCTGAGCGATCCGGAACTGCTGGCCTTCAGCCGGGTATTCGGCGAGCTCGATCCTCCCGGGCCGAATCCTTACGGCAAACCTTTCCTGACGGAATTTCCCGAAATCAACGTGATTTCCAACGTGAAGAAAGACGGCGTCCCCATCGGCAACCTTGGGGACGGCGAAGCCGTCTGGCACTGCGACATGACCTACATCGACACGCCGCCGATGGCCGCGCTGCTGCACGCGCTGGACGTACCGCCCAGCGGCGGCGATACCTTCTGGGCCAATATGTACCTGGCCTGCGAGACACTGCCCGGCACGCTCAGGAAAGCCATTTCCGGGCGCCGCGCCATCCATGACGCCACCTACAACAGCGCCGGCATGATGCGCAAGGGCATGAAGGAAGTGACGGACCCGCGCGAGGCGCCGGGTGCCCGCCACCCGCTGGTGGTGCGCCATCCGGAAACCGGCCGCGCCGCCCTGTACCTGGGCCGTCGCCGCAACAGCCATATCGTCGGATTGCCGCTGGACGAAAGCAATGAACTGCTGGACCAACTGTGGGCCCACGCCACGCAGCAGGAATTCACTTTCCGCCAGCAATGGCAACCGCACGACCTGATTCTCTGGGACAACCGCTGCACCCTGCACCGCCGGGACGCCTTCGATCCCGCCGTCAGCCGCATCATGCATCGCACGCAAATCAAGGGCGCGGCCACCGTGCCCCACGAAGAGCACGATGCCCTCGCCGCGTAGCCGGCCAGACACCGCCATGAAAGCCATCCTGATGCGCGAACCCGGCCCGGCCGACGTGCTGTACTACGGCGATGCGCCCTTGCCGGAACCCGGGCCCGGCGAGGTATTGGTGCGCGTGCACGCCACCTCGGTCAACCGCCCGGACATCGTCCAGCGCGAAGGCAATTACCCGCCGCCGCCCGGCGAATCGGACATCCTGGGGCTGGAAGTGGCCGGCGTGGTCCACGCCGTGGCCGAGGGCGTGCAGGGCTGGCGGCCAGGGGACCGGGTGATGACGCTGGTCGGCGGCGGCGGGTACGCGGAATACGCCCGGGCGCGCGCCGAGCTGCTGCTTCCCATTCCCGACGGCATGGACTTCGAGACACCCGCCTGCGTCTGCGAAACCTACATCACCGCCTATCTGAACGTCTTCATGCTGGGCGGCCTGCGCGACGGCCAGACCGCGCTGCTGCATGGCGGAGGCGGCGGCGTGAACACCGCGGCCCTCAGGCTATGCCGCGCCCTGGTGCCCGGCGCGCGCCTGATCGTCACGGCGTCGCCGGGCAAGGAGGATCGCCTGAAGGCGCTGGGCGCGCACCACGTCATCGACTACCGCGCCACGCCGGACTTCGCGGCCGAGGTCAGGGCACTGACCGAGAAGATGGGCGTGGACGTCATCCTCGATCATATCGGCGCGCGCTATCTCGCGCCGAATATGAATTCGCTGGCAGCCGGCGGACGTTTGGTCGTCATCGGCGTCATGTCGGGTATCAAGGCGGAACTGAACCTTGCGCTGATGATGGTCAAGCGTCAGCAGATTATCGGCAGCGTCCTGCGTTCGCGCCCCGCGACGGAGAAGGCCAACATCGTCAGGGAGTTCGCCGCCCGCGCGCTGCCCTGCATCGCCGACGGACGCGCTGCGCCCATCGTCGAAAAAGTGTTCCCGCTGGCGCAGGCGGCCCAGGCCCACGCCTGGATGGAGGCCGGCGGATTCTTCGGCAAAATCGTGCTGTCCGTGCGCCCCGCGTAGTCGTGGACGAACAGGCCCGCCGCGCCGGCCAGGCCGCCGATGCACAGCAGGCCGTGCATGCCCATGCGCATGCAGACCCTGACGATGGGAATACCTCGCCGGACAGCGAAGGTCTCGTTCGCGGTGCCCGCCTTGCGCATCAATGCCCCAGCACGCGAAGATCCCAGGACACGATGGTGCCTGGCGCATCCGCGGAGGACGCCGGCTTCGCCGCGTCGATGACCTGCAGTGTCCAGGTGCCGCGCGCGGACTCGTCCAGGAAGGCGTTCGAAGCGGCCAGATCGATGGAGAAGGTGTCGCCCGCCAGCATGACGAGCGTGCCCGCCGGCAGAATGACGCTGCGGGTACCGGACGGCGATATGAGCGCAATATGCAGTCGGTTGGGATCCTTGTGCGTGGTGCGCAACCGCAGCTGTACCGTTTCGATCTTCATGTCGTCTTTCACCGCGATCGGCGCGCCGGTCCCCGGCGCATCGCAGGCGCCGATGGGGACCGCGTTTCCGCTCATCGCGACCCAGCCGGTGTTGCGCAGCGGGCCCAGGGACGTGTGGCGCCGGGCCGCGTGCACGGCAGCCGTGGCGTCGACCAGACCGAAGCCGTACCAGTTGCTGAAGGAGCGGCCCGCGGCATTCCTGACCCAGCCGTCGTCCAGTACCCGCCCCTGCCGGACGATGTCCGGACGGTCGGGATCGATCTTGCGTGCGGTCGTGGCGAGGATGTACTTGATATCGCGCCAGGTCAGCGCCGGATTGGCTTGCAGCATCAGCGCCGCGACGCCCGTCACCGTGGGCGCGGCGGCCGACGTCCCATTGGCACGGGCGGTGTAATCGCCGCTGGCATCGACGCCGGACAGGCTGCCGCTGTCGAGCGCGTTGTAGCGCGGCAGGCCCGGCCCGTCGCGGTTCAATCCCTGCGCCAGGCCGGAGTCGTCCGTCGTCACGATGGCGGGCGCATACAAGTGCGCATCGTCCACCGAAGACGTGCCCGACTGCGCATGGGACTCCGCCACGAGGGCCTTTTCTAGGCCGAATTCGCCCCCCAGGCCGGATACCCAGAGCGCCGAACCCGTATTGGAATAGGAGGACTTGATGCCGTCCGCGTTCACCGCCCCCACCGTCACGACGCGGGCCATGGCGTTCATCGCGTCCGCCGTGGCGGTCAGGCAACCGATGCCCGTGCCGCCGGTCGCCGCACGGCAGGTTTCCACGCCGATGCCTATCTTGTCGGCGCTTTCGAATTCGTTGCCGGCGGACTTGATGAACAATTCGCCAGTGTTGCCATCCAGACCCGCATCCGGATACTCGGACTCCGAATACGGCGCGAAGATGACCGGCGAGTTTCCCCCGCTGATGTTGTGCAGCACGGGCCGGGGCACATCGTGTGCGCCGGGTGCCTGCATGTCCAGCAGTTTGGCCTCTGGCGCGATGCTCCCGCCGCCCTTGCCGTTGCCTTCCACCGCCGCGATGATGCCCGCCGTGGCGGTGGCATGGGCGATGTCGCGATCGCGCAGGCCGGTCCGGTCCAGGGGCGCGCGCACCAGCAGGTTGGGCGCCAGGTCCTCGTGATCCGGGTCGATACGGCCTGGCTCGTGTATCGCGACCACGACGTCCTTGCCCGTTATGCCCTCCTGGTGCAACGTGCCCAGGTTCAGGTCCACGCCGGCCTTGGGCGCCGTATCCGCGAACACGCTTCGGCCGGTATTGTTCAGGTGCCACTGGAAGGGATACAGCGGGTCGTTCGGCGCCGCCCGCTCGAACGCTGCCGCCGCGCCGGCAGCGTATCCCCTCGTTGCCTCTTGCGGCGCCACCGGTCCGGATCCGGGCAAATGCGAGGAAGGCGTATCGGTGCCGGTTGGCCGCAGCGCGTGCGCGATGGGAAAGGAAGACGTGATCATGACGGCATAACCTGCGTGCGATGACGGATCGGATGTTCGATTCCCTGTGGTGTCCGTCGCCTGCACCCCGATCCCTGCATGAGCCGCGCCGCTGCGCGCCGCACCAACGATCCGTCAACGCCATTAACGTTGTTGTTGCAACAACTACCAAAATCCCCTATTCTGGATCCGGCCACGCCCGCTCGCGGCCGCATCGTCGTATCGATGCCCGTTGGCGGCGCGCGCGACCATCCGGCCACATGGAGGAACACGGCATGAGTACCGTAGACGTCAAGACCGAGATCACCGGCAATGTCTGGAAAATCCTGCGCAAGCCGGGCGATACGGTGGAAGAGGACGAGCCCATCCTGATTCTGGAATCCATGAAAATGGAAATCCCCGTCGTGGCACCGGAAGCCGGCACCATCGCCGAGATCCTGGTCCAGCCCGAGCAGACCGTGTCCGAAGGCAGCGTCGTCGCGCGCCTGTCGGTGTGAGGCCGCCATGGCGTCCCTGAACCGCCTGCTGGTCGCCAACCGCGGTGAAATCGCCTGCCGCGTCATGCGCAGCTGCCGCGCCCTGGATATCGAAACCGTCGCCGTCTATTCGGAAGCGGACGCCCAGGCCGCCCACGTCGCCATGGCCGACCAGGCACGCGCGATCGGTCCGTCCCGCGCCAGCGAAAGCTATCTGCGTCCGGAGGCGATCCTGCAGGCCGCCGCCGATACCGGCGCCCAGGCCATCCATCCCGGCTACGGTTTTCTTTCCGAAAACGCCGCCTTCGCCCAGGCCGTGCTGGCGGCGGGCCTGACCTGGGTCGGGCCGCGCCCGGACAGCATCCGCGACATGGGCGATAAGCAGCGTGCCCGCGAACTGGCCATCGCCGCCGGCGTACCGGTGGTACCCGGCAGCGACCGCTTTGAGACGGGCGCGCTGGACGGCATCGCCGAAAGCGCCGCGCGCGTCGGCTATCCCCTGCTGGTCAAAGCCGTGGCCGGGGGCGGCGGCATCGGCATGCGCCGCGTCGACCGCCCCGAGGACCTGCAGGCCGTCGTCGCAGCCAGCCAATCCATGGCGGCCAAGGCCTTCGGCAACGGCGCGGTTTTCCTGGAACGCTATATCCCATTGGCGCGCCACGCCGAGATCCAGGTCTTCGGCTTCGGCAACGGCAACGCCATCCACCTATACGAACGCGACTGTTCCCTGCAGCGCCGCTACCAGAAAATCATCGAGGAAAGCCCCGCGCCGGGCCTGCCCGCCGCCACGCGCGCCAGCATGGCGCAGGCCGCGGTCGACCTGTGCCGCGCCACACGCTACCAGGGCGCCGGCACGGTCGAATTCATCGTCGACGCGGGATCCTTCGAGTTCTACTTCCTGGAAATGAATACCCGGATCCAGGTGGAACATCCGGTGACCGAGATGATCACCGGACGCGATCTGGTGGCGATGCAGATCGACCTGGCGCGCGACAGCCTGCCGGCACTGTCCCAGGATGCCATCGCCGCGCAGGGCCATGCCATCGAATGCAGGCTTTATGCCGAAGACCCCAAGCGCATGTTCATGCCCTCGCCGGGCCGCCTGGCCGTGTTCCGCCCACCCTCAGGCATGCCGGGCATCCGCGTGGACAGCGGCTACCGGGAAGGAGATGAGATCACCCCCTTCTACGATCCGATGATCGCCAAGCTGATCGCGCATGGCGAAGACCGCGATACCGCGCGCCGCCGCGCCGCCGAGGCCCTGCGGCGCTTCGAGGTCGAGGGGATACGCCACAATCGCGATTTCCTGATCGCCTGCCTGGAACATCCGGCGTTCGCGGCCGGCGACGTTCATACCGGTTTTGTAGAGTCGCATCGCCAGGCCCTCTGCTAAACTCGCACGGTTTCCGACGGGGTACCCCGATGAGCGTCAAGCATGTGGCCAAGGACGATGCGTCCACGGACAACATTTCCGGCGATTTGAAGAGACTGGGCTTCACGGAATACGAAGCCAAGGTTTATGTCCAGCTGCTGGGCATGCCGCCGTCGACGGCCTACGAGATTTCCAAGCAGGCCGGCGTGCCGCGGCCCAATACCTATAGCGCGCTGGACAGCCTGGCGCGCCGCGGCGCCGTGCTGCCGGTGCGAGAGAACCCGACCTGCTATGTCGCTGCGCGCCCGCGCGAACTGCTGGACGCAATCGCGCGCCAGACGCGTTCGCTGTGCGCCGGCCTGACAGAGCGCCTGGAGGCGGTTACGCCGCGCACCGAGGACCAGTACGTCTGGACGCTGCGCGGCGACGCGGCGGTGCACGAACATATCGACGTGCTGATCGAGCGGAGCACGGCAACGGTGTGGATCAAGGCCGCCGATCACGTGCTGCGCCGACATGCGGATCGTCTGCGCGAGGCGGCGGTGACGCGTGGGGTGCGCTTGCTGATCGTGCTGTTCGGGAAGAATGCAGAGGAGTTCCGGTATACCGATAAGTGCAGCGTGTATATCCACGAGAACAACGGTGTGCGGATGGGGACGGCGGACAATCTATTCACGCTGGCAGTCGACTATCGGGAGATGCTGACGGCCAATGTCGAGGGGGATGTGATCGCGGCGCATTCCAAGAACATGCCGATTGTGACGATGGCGCTGTCGTTGATTCGCCATGATTACTACATGGCGGAGATTTTTTCGCGGTTCGGGGACCAGATAGACGAGGCGTTCGGTCCTTATTTGCGGGATTTGCGGCTGCCGAGTTTCACGCCGGAGCAGGTGGCTTCGTTCAAGAAGAATACGGGGATCGTCTAGGGCTGACGGTGTCGTTTTTTCCTTCGGCAGGTGTGTTGCTTTGTTCCGTGTGGTGATCGGTGCTGTTGGCGGGTGGCTTGCTGGTGCCGTCCGGCGGAGGTGATGCCTGTCGGGGCCAGCCCGGAGGAGCCGGTCCGGCGCCTTCGCGCCGGACTCCCGCGTCGTCATCTTCGTACGGCGGCCGAAGTAGCGGCGGTTTTCTTGCGGTTTTTTTGCCCGGCCGTCCTCCCTTCAGATTCCCGCGCGCGGCTCCAACGGGCTGGCC
>NZ_JBMQQZ010000049.1:0-19154 GCF_057362025.1 Bordetella sp.
ACGCGGTCGAAACGGTCGGCGTCCAGCGGGTTATCGATGAAGAGCCGCGTGGACATGATGTGGCTTTCGAAGCGGCCGCCGGCACGGGCGCGGCGCTGGTCGGGCTCATAAACCGGCCCGTGGTAGTACGCCAGCTCCATCGTTTCCGGGAGATCGCGGCGCAGCTCGGCATCGTCCAGACGGACGTTCAGCAGGCCGGCGCCGGTATACAGGTATTCGTGGGTATAGCGTGGCTTGGCGTCGAGCACGCCCAGCCAGTGCGGGCGCCCCTGCGAAAAATAATAGGCCCCGCCACAGGAGCCGATGCCCGCCCCGCCGCGCGCCAGGAAGCCGCGGATCGCGTCGTCGACGCCGGCCTGCCCTTCGATGCGGTCCAACCCCCAGGTAGCGAAACCGCCCGGCAGGATCAGGACGTCCGCATCGTCCAGAATGCCGCCGGCGATATCGGCCGCGCCGGCGCGTCGATACGGCAGGCCGAGACTCCACAGGCAGTGCGAGTAATACGCGTAGTAGGGATAGCCGATGGCAGCGCCGCAATACAGCACGATGCGGGGCAAGGCGATGGCGGATTCGTCACAGGCGGGCGATACCGCGCCCTCGGCGATCGCCGCGCCGGGCAGGCCTGCGCGACGCGCGGCCAGCGCGAGCGCGTCCGGACCTGCGTAGCCGTCCGGCGTGAGACGGATGGCATGACCGCGTGCGCAGGCGCGGTGCGCGAGCACGGCGATGCCCAGGGCATCGCCGTGCCGCGACCAGGAAAGCCGGGACGCCATGCAAGCTCCTTCAGATGCCGGTAGGCCTCAGGCGCCGCTGATGACGCGATTCCATTGATCGGTCCAGTCGCCGCGACGCCCCGAAATGAAAGCCTGGTCCAGGTCGATGATGCGGGATGCTTCCGCGTCGGAGAACTGGACGCGCTGCTGCAGCTCCGGCGATAGCAGCTTGATCATGGCGGGGTTGGAACCGGCGTAATTGAATACCTTCGCGACCCAGGTCTGGTATTCCGGGTTCAGCGTCATATTGACGTATTGCTCGGCCAGAGCCTTGTGCTTCGTCCCCTTCGCGATGCCGGTGCCCGCCAGATAGGATATCGCGCCCTCGGCGGGAAAGACCCATTCCGCCTGGCCGCCCTTTTCGCGCACGGTGTAGGTCTGCGATTTATAGAGCAGCCCAACGACGGCCTCGCCCGTCTGCAGGGAACTCATGATGGTATCCGTGTCCTTGGCCCAGATCGGGTCCAGTTTGACCATCTTGCGCAGCATGTCGAAGCCGGCCTTTTCGTCCTTGGGATCCTTGCCGGCCGCCATCGCGCCGATCGGAATGATGTAAGGGCCGATGGAGTGCGTGATCTCGGGCAGGACGATGCGGCCCTGGAATTCCGGACGCCAGAGGTCCGCGTAACTGCGCGGCGGATTCTTCACTTCCTTGGGGTTGTAAACGATGCCCAGCGCCGAATAGATCATCGCGACCCAGCCGGGACGCTTGAATCGCGGCGGAATATCCTTCAGGAACGAGAGGTTGGGAGACGTGGGATCCAGCGGTTCGAGTACGCCCTGCGCCTCGGCCAGCGGTACGACTCCGTCGTGCAGCTGCACCAGATCGTAGGGTTGGCTGGACAGATTGATCTTGAGCTTGGTCACGCGCTCGACCGGTGAAGGGCCGCGATCCTGCGTGATGGCGTAGCCGGTGCTTTTGGCGAACGGCGCATCCACGTACTGCGCCATGCCGTTGCCCCACAGGCCGCCCCAGGTCATCATCGCCAACGTGCCGGAAGACTGTGCGGTCGCCAGCGAGAGGCGCCCGGCCGCCGACATACCCACGGCCGTCACGGCCGACTTTTTCAGAAACTCGCGGCGCTGCATGGCGCATTCCCCTGGTTGGTCCGTCGCGCGGCGCAAGGATGCGCGCCCGCCTGTATCGCATCCGATACAAACCCAAAAGATATCCTAAATATATTTGCCGGATGAAGCGGGACAAACCCTGACGCCACTGCCCGCGCGCCGCATAATTTGTTGCAGCCGTGCACTCTCTCGCGCGGTATGCTCGCGCGTCCTTGACTTGCATGGCCCCGATGCGTCCCCCCTCTTTTTCTCGCTGTGTTTATTGCCGCGCCGCGATCCCCCGGCCGTTGCTCGTCCAGCCGCGCCGGATCGGCGCCAGCGTTTTGCATGTGTTGGCCATCCGCCTGTGTTTGGCGCTTTTCCTCGCAATGGCACCGGTGTGGAGCCATGCCCAGGCCCCGGCGCCGCAGCAGGAAGTCGACAAGTCGCTGGATGCCGCGCGCAAGGAAATGGAGGCGTTGCGCAAAAACCTGGCCGAACAGACGGATGACGCGGAACTGCTGCGCCGGCGCGCCGCAGCCATCGATATCCAGTCCCGGGCCGATGCCATCGCCGACAAGCTCACGCCGATACTTGCCTCGGTGCAGGCGCGCCTGACCGAACTCGGACCGGCCGCCGATACCGGCAAGGAGGAACGCGACGTCGCGGCCCAACGCGCCGACCTGGAGAAAGCCCGGTCGACGCTGGATGCGCAGATCAAGCTGGCCCGGCTGTTATCCGTGGAAGGCGTGCAGACGGCCGAAATGGTGTCGACCATGCGGCGCGCGCAATTCCAGGCCAGACTGGGGGAGCGCCGGCCGTCGATATTGGGCATGCAATTCCGCAACGACATCAAGGACGACCTGCCGCGCGACCTGAGCCGCTTCGCCAGCCTGCGCGACGAAGTGGCCGCCGCGCTGAGCGGAACGCCGGCATGGGTATGGGCGCTGCTGCTGGCGCTCGCGGCCACGATCGTCGCGATATCGGTCGCGATCGCTCGCGTGGTGCGGAGGTTCACGGCGTCACGCGTGCCGGCGGGCCGCCTGCGCCGCTCTTTTCATGCCCTGACCGTCGTATTGGTCGCGACACTGGTGCCGGGCGCGATCGGACAGCTTTTGTACATAGGCCTGGATTGGCAAGGGCAATTGTCGGACTCCACGCAATCGCTGGTGTCCGGCTTTGCCGGCATCCTGTGCATGGGAGGCTATGTCACCGGCCTGGGCCTGGCGCTGATATCCCCGTCCCGGCCCTCCTGGCGGCTACCGGACATTCCGGATGCGATCGCGCGGAAAATGCGCTGGTTCCCGCATGTGCTGGGACCCCTGATCGTCGCGGTGTGGGTGCTGGACCGCCTGCCCGTTTCCCTGAATGCCAGCCTGAGCCCCGCCATCGCGATGAACTGTCTGGTGACTTTCCTGCTGGTGGCGGTCATCGCCGCCGCGCTCATGCGACTGGAACGCAGGCGGCGGGCCGTCCTGCGCGATCCCGAGACCGGACGCGCGCCGCCGAGGCCGCTGTGGCTGCTGATTACCGTCAGCGCCGTGTGGGTCGGCATGAGCATCGCGATCATCGCGGTGCTGACCGGATATGTCGCGTTCGGGAATTTCGCCGCGAAGCAGCTGGTGTGGACGCTCATCGTGCTGAGCTCGGCCTATCTGCTCACGGTCCTGACCGACGACTTTTTCATGTCGGTGCTGGGCACGTCCAAGCGCGATACCGACGCGCCTGAGCACGGCCAGGAACCCCGCATCCGCGACCAGGCAGCCGTGGTGCTGTCGGGCGTGGCGCGTGTGCTGATCGGCCTGGTGGCGTTCGTGATGGTTCTGGGCCAGTTCGCCGAAGGCCCGGTGGAGCTGCTGCAGCGCGCGCAACAGTTGCTGGACGGCCTGGCGATCGGCCATGTCGAGTTGCGGCCTGCCGCGCTGGTCCAGGGCATCATCGTGCTGCTCGTCAGCCTGCTCGGTGTGCGCGTCCTGAAACGCTGGCTGATCAAACGCTACCTGCCCACCACGACGCTGGACCCCGGCATGCAGACGTCGGCGACGACACTGTTCGGCTACGTCGGCGTGGTGGTGGCCGTGGGCCTGGCCTTGTCGGCGGTAGGCATCGGACTGGAACGGGTGGCCTGGGTGGCCAGCGCCTTGTCGGTGGGTATCGGCTTCGGCCTGCAGGCGGTGGTGCAGAACTTCGTTTCGGGGCTGATCCTGCTGGCCGAACGGCCAGTGAAAGTGGGCGACTGGGTCTCCCTGGGCGGGGTCGAAGGCGATATCCGGCGTATCAATGTGCGTGCCACGGAAATCCAGATGAGCGACCGCTCCACGGTGATCGTGCCGAATTCCGAGTTCATTACCAAGACCGTGCGCAACGTCACGCACGCCAATCCGCTGGGGCTGGTGCAGATCAAGTTGCCGATGCCCTTGTCCACGGATGCGGCGCGGACGCGCGAAATCATCCTGTCCGCCTTCCGCGAACACGAGGACATCCTGGAGACGCCCGCGCCGAATGTTTTCCTGGACGGTATCGACGGCACGAATCTGATGTTCAACGCGACCGGCTATGTCGGTTCGCCGCGGCAGGCCTACGGCACCCGCAGCGCCCTGCTGTTCGACGTCCTGCGACGGCTGGGAGAGGCCAACATCGGCCTGGGCAAGCCGCCGACCATGCTGGTCAGCGCGCCGGGGCCGCTGCTGCCGGCGACGTCCGCGGCCGCGGAATCCCGCCCGCCGGCGGCGCCGCAGCCGTCACAGGGAGCAGATGGGCAGTAGCCCCGCCGCAAGGCAATCGAAGCAGCGTCGATCGCCGAACGGGCCGCGCGCCGGCGGCTGTCCGCGTGCCCGGCGGCCATGTCGAGACCGCCGCGATATCGCTATTGCGGCTGGATGCCGGCCTCATCCACCACCTTGCGCCACTTCACCATCTGTTGTCCGATGAATTGCGTGAACGCGTCGCGGGTGCCGCCGGCCGGCACCACGCCTTGCGCGGCGAAGGCTTCACGCACGTCGGCCATGCGCAGGATCGCGTTGATTTCCGTGTTCAGCTTGTCGAGGATTTCCGGCGGCGTGCCGGCCGGCGCGACAAAGCCATGCCAGGACGATACGTCATAGCCGGGCACGCCCGCCTCCGACACGGTGGGCAGATCCGGCAGCAGCGGCGTGCGCCGCGTATCGGCCACCGCGATAGGACGTACCTTCCCCGATTGCACGAAGGCCCAGCAATTGGCGATCGCGTCGAACGCAGCCTGCACCTGGCCGCCAGCAAGGTCGGTCATCATCGGAGAGCTGCCCTTGTACGGTATCTGCACCATGTGGATGCCCGCCATGCGTTCGAACAACGCCATGGCCAGATGATTGGACGATCCCGTGCCGGACGAGCCATAGTTGATGGCCGCCGGCGATTTCTTCGCCGCCTGCACCAGATCGCCTACGGTCCTGATCGGCGAATCCTTCGGCACGGTCAGCAGCATGGGCGACTGGCCCGCCAGCACGATGGGCGCGAAATCCTTGCCGGTGTCGTACGGCAGGGAGCGGTACACCGAAGGGTTGGAAGCGAAGGGAAATTGCGCCACCAGCAAGGTGTAGCCGTCCGCCGGCGCCTTGGCCACGGTGGATGTTCCGACGATCGTCCCGGCGCCCGGCCGGTTTTCCACGATGACGGGCTGCTGCCAGGCGGCGGTCAGTTTGGCCGCAACCAGGCGCCCCAGTGTGTCGTTGAAACCGCCGGGCGGATAGGGTACGACGATGTGGATGGGCTTATCGGGATAAGAGGCCGCCCGGGCGCACCAGGGCAGGCACAGTACGACGGTCAGCGCCAGCAGGCGCGCGAGTCGGTGGGTCAATGCTGTCTCCTCGGTCCTTGGCGGACACGCTGTTATGCCGCCGCGGTGTGCGGCGGTACTTGCTCGAGGCCAGTCTAGAAAGATGGGTATATCAGGTCAATTAATCTTTAATTATTGTGTTGATCACTTAATATGATGATCCTCCGAAGGGAGAGCCAAGATGGATCGCGGCAGATCCAGCACCTTCCCATATCCCTTATCATCACATCCATTAGCAATAATGATGTAGAGCGCGCCGGGGCGAAGAGACCATGGAATTCCGCCAGATCCAATATTTCATCTGCCTGTTCGAGGAAGGAACGGTCACGCGCGCGGCGCGGCGCCTGAATATCGTGCAGCCCGCGCTGAGCATGCAGATTGCGCGCCTGGAAGAAGAACTCGGACGCAAGTTGTTCGAACGCAGCCAGCAGGGGATGCAGCCGACGTCGGCGGCACGCCAGATGTATCGCCTTTTCCTCCCTATCCTGCGCGACTACACGCACGCGCGCGAACAGGTACTGCGCACGGATGGCGAACTGAACGGGCATGTCAACGTCGGCATGATCGCCTCGGTCGCGCAGGGAGTGCTATCGGACGCGCTGGCGGAATTCAACGCGCGCCATCCCAAGGTTACAGTGACCGTGATCGACGGCTATAGCGCGACGCTGGCCGATCTGGTCGCAGGCGGCCAACTGGACGCCGCATTCATCAACAAGCCTCGCCGTCCGCTTTCGCTCAGCGTAGAGCATATCGCCGACGAGGATGTCGTCCTGGTCACGGGCGCGGGCCACGCGCACAACCTGGGCCCGACGCTGTCCTTTCGCGAGGCGGCAGCGCTGGATCTGGCGCTGCCGACCCGCCAGCACGGCTTGCGCGGCATCCTGGAAAGCTTCGCCCGGACCGAAGACGTCGACCTCTCGCCCCAGTTCGAAATGGACTCCATCGTCTCGATCATCAAGCTGGTGGAACGCACGCGGTATGCGACGCTGCTGCCGCGCGTGGCGGTGCGCAACCGGGCCAGCCGGGGCCGGCTGAACTGCCACGAGGTGGTCTCGCCGCGCCTGATACGGCAGATTGCCTGCGTTACCCATCCGCGCCGTGCATTGACCGCGGAAGCCACGGCTTTCGTGAGCGTGCTCTCCGATCACGTGCGCGGCCTGGCCGACGATGACGGCCAGGCGCCCCCCGAGCCGCGCGACGAGGCCGACGCCCCGGCTTCGCGCCGCTAGCGCGGGGACCGGCTAGAAGGGCCAGAAGCCCGAATCCAGTTCGTCCTTGCAGCCGGCGTACTGCTGGCGGAAACGGTCCGCGCGCGCCTGCACCTTGCGCGCGACGCCGACCAGCCACGGCTTGCGGGCATAGCTTCTGGCGCGATAGCCGCCCCAACCTTCGTGGTAGTTCAGGTACTGCCCATAGGCGTCCCATTTCGATACGCCATTGAGCTTCTGCGTCTTGTCGATGTACCAGCCCATGAAGTCCAGGGCATCGTCGAAGTCGTCCCGGCTGGCGAACCAGCGGTTGTTTTGGCTGACGTAGTCGTCCCAGGTTTCATCCTTGGCCTGGGCGTATCCGTACGCGGAACTGACGCGTCCCCAGGGGATGAAGCCCAGCAGGTAATCGCGCGGCGGCTTGGCGTCGTAGCGGAAGCCGGATTCCTGGAACAGCATGGCGAACGGCACCTGCACGGGCACCCCCCACTTTTTCTGCACATCCAGGGCCGCCTCGTACCAATCGTCCTTTTCCCGGAAGATGGCGCAGATGTCCTCCGGATTGCGCGGGGGCGCCGTGGCGCAGCCCGACAGCCACAGCGCGGAGAAAACCAGGGCCGCCAAACCGGCCAGGCGCGGGCGGGCACCACGAAGGAGGCAGATCCGGGCGCATCGGACAGCGGGGTTGCGAAACACGTACAAGCGACCTCGAAAACGCGCGACGCGCCGCATGCGTAGCAAGCGCGCCCGAAAACCCGGGCCGGAAAATCGGGCCGGAACCCCGTATTAAACACCGGACGCGGGGCACGCCGTTGCGCGCCAGCCTCGATACTCTTATATAAGATATAAGACCGCTTGCCCCTGACCGCGAGCGATACTACAATCGCGGCCGATATTCCCCAACCACGACCAGGGCAATCCATGCTAGCTACCTATCGCCAACACGTCGCCGAACGCGCGGCATTGGGCGTCCCCCCGCTCCCCCTGTCGGCCCAGCAGACCGCCGACCTGATCGAACTGCTGAAGGCGCCCCCCAAGGGAGAGGAAGCCTTCCTGCTGGACCTGATCACGCATCGCGTGCCCGCCGGCGTGGACGACGCCGCCAAGGTCAAGGCTTCCTATCTGGCCGCCGTGGCCCTGGGCAAGGAATCGTGTCCCCTGATCGACCGCGCCAAGGCGACCGAACTGCTGGGCACCATGCTGGGCGGCTACAACATCAGCGCGCTGATCGAGCTGCTGGACGACGCCCAGGTCGGCGCGATCGCCGCCAAGGGGCTGAAGACCACGCTGCTGATGTTCGACGCCTTCCATGACGTAAAGGAAAAGGCCGACAAGGGCAATGCCAACGCCAAGGCCGTGCTGCAAAGCTGGGCCGACGCCGAGTGGTTCACCTCGCGGCCGGAAGTACCGAAGAGCCTGACCGTCACCGTCTTCAAAGTCACCGGCGAAACCAATACCGACGATCTGTCGCCCGCGCCGGATGCCTGGAGCCGTCCCGATATCCCGCTGCACGCCCAGGCCATGCTGAAGAACGCCCGTCCCGGCATCGAGCCGGACGAGCCCGGCAAGGTCGGCCCGGTGGACTTCCTGAACCAGCTCAAGGAAAAAGGCCACCTGGTCGCCTATGTCGGCGACGTGGTCGGCACCGGCTCGTCGCGCAAGTCGGCAACCAATTCCGTGCTGTGGTTCACGGGCGAGGACATTCCCTTCGTGCCCAACAAGCGCTTCGGCGGCGTCTGCCTGGGCGGCAAGATCGCGCCGATCTTCTACAACACCATGGAAGACGCCGGCGCCCTGCCCATCGAACTCGATGTATCGCAGATGAATATGGGCGACGTGGTGGAACTTCGCCCCTACGAAGGCAAGGCCCTGAAGGATGGCAAGGTCATCGCCGAATTCCAGGTCAAGTCCGAAGTCCTGTTCGATGAAGTGCGCGCCGGTGGCCGCATCCCGCTGATCATCGGCCGCGGCCTGACCGCCAAGGCACGCGAAGCGCTGGGCCTGGCGCCTTCCACGCTGTTCCGCCTGCCCGTCAGCCCCACCGACACCGGCAAGGGCTACACCCTGGGGCAGAAGATGGTCGGCCGGGCCTGCGGCCTGCCGGAGGGCAAGGGCGTGCGCCCGGGCACCTACTGCGAGCCGCGCATGTCGGCCGTCGGCAGCCAGGACACTACCGGAACCATGACGCGCGACGAACTCAAGGACCTGGCCTGCCTGGGCTTTTCGGCCGACCTGGTGATGCAGTCCTTCTGCCACACCGCCGCCTATCCCAAGCCCGTCGACGTCAAGACGCACCACACGCTGCCGCAATTCATGAGCACCCGCGGCGGCATCTCGCTGAAGCCGGGCGACGGCGTCATCCACTCCTGGCTGAACCGCATGCTGCTGCCCGACACCGTCGGCACCGGCGGCGATTCGCACACCCGTTTCCCCATCGGTATCTCCTTCCCCGCCGGCTCGGGCCTGGTGGCCTTCGCCGCCGCCACGGGCGTGATGCCGCTGGATATGCCGGAATCCGTGCTGGTGCGCTTCAAGGGCAAGATGCAACCCGGCGTGACGCTGCGCGACCTGGTCAACGCCATCCCGCTGTACGCGATCAAGCAGGGCCTGCTGACGGTCGAAAAGCAGAACAAGAAGAACGTGTTCTCCGGCCGCATCCTGGAAATCGAAGGCCTGCCGGACCTGAAGTGCGAACAGGCTTTCGAGCTGTCCGACGCGTCCGCCGAACGTTCGGCCGCAGCCTGCACGGTACGCCTGAACAAAGAACCGATCATCGAGTACATCAACAGCAACATCGTCATGCTGAAATGGCTGATCGCCAATGGCTACGAGGATGAGCGCTCGATCCGCCGCCGCATCCAGGCGATGGAGGCCTGGCTGGCCAATCCCCAACTGCTGGAGCCGGATGCCGATGCGGAATACGCGGCGGTCATCGAGATCGACCTGGCCGAGGTCAAGGAGCCCATCGTTGCCTGCCCCAACGATCCGGACGATGTGAAAACGCTCTCGGATGTTGCCGGCGCCAAGATCGACGAAGTGTTCATCGGCAGTTGCATGACGAATATCGGCCATTTCCGCGCGGCGTCCAAGCTGCTGGAAGGCAAGCGCGATATCCCCGTCAAGCTGTGGGTGGCGCCGCCGACCAAGATGGATGCCCGCCAACTGACGGAGGAAGGCCATTACGGCACCTTCGGCGCCGCCGGCGCACGCACCGAAATGCCGGGCTGCTCGCTGTGCATGGGCAACCAGGCGCAGGTGCGCGAAGGCGCGACCGTCATGTCGACCAGCACCCGCAACTTCCCCAACCGCCTGGGCAAAAACACGAATGTGTACCTGGGCCCCGCGGAGCTGGCCGCCATTTGCTCCAAACTGGGCCGCATCCCGACCCGCGAGGAATACATGGCCGACATTGGCGTCGTCAACCAGAACGGCGACAAGATCTACCAGTACCTGAACTTCGACAAGATCGACGACTACAAGGACGTCGCCGACGTCGTGGAAGTCTGATCGACCGCTGAAACGGCGGGCCGGTATCGCACCGGTCCGCCCGGATGCCCTCTCGCCCCACAAGGCGCGGCTCGCCGCACCTTGTGGGGCGATTTTCTTTGTGGCGCGACGCGCCCGCCGGCATGGAGGCGGTAGCGGAACGAGGCGGGATCGGGCGACAGGCGTGGCGGCACGGCGAAGCCGGCGCCAGGACGGATGGCCGCGTGATGTTGCATCTTGTCGCCTTATTAAAGATAATGCGAATGCTTCGCATTATTGAGAATACTTATTTTCCATACTGCCGGACGCCTGCTCCCGGGCATCGAGCGGCCGGCGGCAGGGAACCCATCCCGCATGTCCACCTGGGCGTGCATGCCTGTTTCATGCGCCTTGCACGCCCGTGCGGGGCGCGATCGCCTCCAAGGAAATTCTTTACATGCCTCACCCGTCCGTGTCCCGGCCCGTATCGCCCGCCGGCCCGAGCGTGTCGCCGCAGCCGCGGACGGCTTGCTTCGCGCCCCGCGCCCTACCCCTGGCCATGCGCCTCGCCTTCACCGCCCTGGCCGCAGGAAGCGCAACGCTACCCGCTTCCGCGCTGGCGCAGTCATCGGGCGCGACCCTGTCTGCTCCGGCGCCGGTACAGTCCTCGGCAACGCCTGTACCGGCCGCCTCGCGTACCGTCGGGGGCAGCACCCCGGTCACGACGATGGCGCCGGTTTCGGTGACGGGCAATGCCATCACGGAAGGCGACACGCTTCCACCCGCCTACCCTGGCGGACAGGTCGCCAAAGGCGCACGCCTGGGGATACTCGGCGAGCAGGATGCGGCCAATGTGCCCTTCAGCGTGACCAGCTTCACATCGCAATTGGTCGAGGATCAACAGGCGCGCGACCTGGGGGACGTCCTGCGCAACGACTCGTCCGTGCAAGTAACGCGCGGCTACGGGAACGATGCCCAGTCGTTCGTCATCCGCGGGTTTCCGCTCTATGGCGACGATATCTCCTACGGCGGTCTGTTTGGGGTGATGCCGCGCCAGATCGTTTCGCCGCAGGGCGCCGAACGAATCGAAATATTCAAGGGACCCAGCGCCTTCCTGAACGGCGTGCCCGCGGGCGGATCCGGTGTGGGCGGCATGGTGAACATCGAGCCCAAACGGGCCGGCGACGATCCGCTGACGCGCCTATCGGTGGATTACGGCACGTCGTCGCAGCGCGGCGCCACCGCGGATATCGGACGGCGCTGGGGTGCCAGCAACCAGTTCGGCATCCGCGTGAACGCCTTGCAGCGCGAGGGCGACACGGGCATCGACGACGACAGCACGCGGATGACCTTCGGGTCCGTGGGATTGGATTATCGCGGCGAACGCCTGCGCGCATCGCTGGACGTGGGATACCAGAAACAGCGCACCAGCCAGGGACGCCCCATGGTGCAGGTGCTCGGCGACGACATTCCCGGCCCGCCCTCCGCGCGGCACAACTACGCGCAGCCATGGACGTACTCCATGACCGAAAACACCTTTGGAATGCTGCGCGCGGAATACGATCTGACCGAGCGCTGGACCGCCTATGCGGCCATCGGCGGCAACCACGCGCGCGAAAGCGGCTCGTATTCTTCCCTGACGGTGAACGGGGATGGCGTGGGCACCGGCAGCCGCCTGGACGTGCCTTACGTATCCGACACCTACGGCATGATGAGCGGGGTGCGCGGCAAGTTCGAGACGGGCCCCCTGACCCATTCCGTGAATGCGGCATTCTCCAGCGTCTACCTGAAAAAGCGCTCCGCCTATACCTTCGGTTCGTCCTTCGCCACCAGCCTGGACGACACGCCGGAAGTCCCTTCGCCGCCCACCATCCTGACCGGCGGCAATATGGACGATCCGGGCGTGACGGGCCGCAACCGCATGACGGGCATCTCGGTTTCGGACACCGTCTCGTTCCTGGACGACAGGGTCTTCGTCACCGTGGGTGCGCGCCACCAGAAGCTGCGCGTCACGAACTACGCTTACACCGGCGAGGTCGACAGCAAGTATGACGATTCGGCTACATCGCCCGTGTACGGGCTGGTGGTCAAGCCCTGGCAGCACGTTTCGCTGTACGCCAACCACATCGAGGGCCTGCAACCGGGCCCCACAGCACCGCTGACCGCCATCAACGCCAACACCACGTTCGCGCCGTCCAAGTCCAAACAGAACGAAATCGGCGCGAAGCTGGACATGGGGTCCTATGGCGCCAGCCTGGCCTTTTTCGAGATCAAGCAGCCGACCGGCGTGACCGACCCGGCCACCCAGATATTCTCGGTCGCGGGCGAACAGCGCAACCGCGGCGTCGAACTGAACGTCTTCGGTGAACCGTTGCGGGGTGTTCGCGTCATCGGCGGCGTGTCGGTCATCGACGCCACCTTGCGCGATACCAAGAACCCGGCGACCGAGGGCAACCATGCCGTCGGCGTGCCCGACTACACGGCGGTCCTGAGCACGGAATGGGACCTGCCCTGGGTTCCCGGCCTGACCCTGCAGGGGCGCGTCACCCATGCGGGCTCGCAGTACCTGGATACGGCGAATACCCAGAAGGTCAAGCCCTGGACGACGCTGGACCTGGGCGCGCGCTACGCCATGAAAATCGAACGGCACGATGTCGTATGGCGGCTGGGAGTGGAAAACGTCACCAACAAGCGTTACTGGTCGTCCGCCAACGGCGGCTACCTGATCCAGGGCGACCCGCGTACCGTCAAGCTGTCGGTGGCGGTCGACTTCTAGGCCGGAGCGGCGCACCGGCGCGCTGCGATCAGGCCGCCTCCGGGGGGCCGGGTCAACCGCATTCTAGGCGGCCGCCCCCGCGGGTACACTCTGCCCATGGAAAACTGGGTCCCGGGCGCTGGCCGCCGGCCGTCATGGCAATGAAGATAGACCTATCGGCGCTGCAGATGCTGGTGGCCGCCGTCGAAGAGCGCAGCCTCGCCAAGGCAGGCGAGCGCGAACACCTGGTCACCTCGGCCGCCAGCAAGCGGATCGCGGAACTGGAGCGCCAGATCGGCACCGCGCTGCTCGTCCGCCATAACCGGGGCGTGGAGCCGACCCCCGCCGGCGCGGCGCTGTATCACAAGGCCAAGGCCATCCTGACCAGCGTGCGCACGCTCGAAAGCCTGTGCGAGGAATTCTCGCCGGACGGCATTCCCAAGATTCGCCTGGCCGCCAACCGTTCGGCCATCGTCGAGTTCCTGCCCGCCGACATCCGCGCTTTCCAGGCCGGCAGCCCGAAATCCCGCCTGGACCTGGTGGAGGCCTATAGCGGCGACATCCCCCGCATGGTGTCGGACCAGGAGGTCGACATCGGGATCTATCACGCCGCGGGCGCCGCGCCGGGCGTGGTGTCCTACCCCTACCGCAGCGACCATGTAGTACTGGTGGTACCGCGCGGCCATCCCCTGGCCGACTCGCCCGCGCTGCACCTGGACCAGGCGCGCGACTACGATTTCCTGGGCTACTTTCCGCGCCACTCCTTCGAGGCCTTCATGGAGCTCGTCGGGCCTACCCTGAGCGGGCCGCTGAACGTAAAGATCCAGGTCGCCAACTACGAGGCCCGCTGCCGCATGGTCCGCGAGGGCCTGGGCATCGCCGTCATGCCGGAGCCGATCGCCGATACCTACCTGAGCCTGCTGGGATTGGTCAAGATCGCGCTACTTGACGATTGGGCGAAACGGCAGTTCTATGTCTGTGCGCGGGATCGCGCGCACATGCGCATGGCAGCCGGGGATCTTTTCGACTTTCTCGTCAAGGCCGGTAGCTGACGGGCAAGCGCCTGACGACGACTTCCTCGCGCCGAAGGCGAACGTTTGACGCAGGACAATGCTCAGCCTTATGCTGCGATGCGTTGGCGGCTTCACAAGAGTCCGCCATAGGCATGCAAAGCGGTTTTGCTACACATAACCAAGAAGGGAAAGCCATGGTCAACATGAACCGGCGCCAGTTCTTCAAGGTGACGGGTGCGACGCTGGCGGGTTCCAGCCTGGCATTGCTCGGGGCCGCGCCCCGGCAGGCCATGGCGGAAGTCCGCCAGTACAAGCTGGCGCGGACAACCGAAACGCGCAATACCTGTCCCTACTGTTCGGTATCCTGTGGAATCCTGATGTACGGCCTTGGCGACGGCGCCAAGAATGCCACGTCCAGCATCATCCACATCGAAGGCGATCCCGACCATCCCGTCAATCGCGGCACGCTCTGTCCCAAGGGCGCCGCCCTGATCGATTTCGTCCACAGTCCCAATCGCCTGCAGTATCCGGAATACCGGGCGCCGGGTTCGGACAAGTGGCAGCGGATTTCCTGGGATGACGCCCTGACGCGCATCGCCAAGCTGATGAAACAGGACCGCGATGCCAACTTCGTCGAGAAAACGGCGGACGGCAAAACGGTGAACCGCTGGCTGACCACGGGCATGCTGGCCGCTTCCGCCAGCAGCAACGAGGTGGGCTACATCACGCACAAAACCGTGCGCAGCATGGGGATGCTGGCGTTCGACAACCAGGCTCGTGTCTGACATGGCCCGACGGTGGCAGGTCTTGCCCCGACGTTCGGCCGTGGAGCGATGACGAACCATTGGGTCGACATCAAGAACGCGGACATCATCCTTATCATGGGCGGCAATGCCGCCGAGGCCCACCCCTGCGGTTTCAAGTGGGTAACCGAAGCCAAGGCCCATAACAAGGCCAAGTTGATCGTCGTGGACCCGCGCTTCAATCGCTCGGCATCCGTGGCGGACTTCTACGCGCCCATACGCACCGGCACGGACATCCTGTTCCTGGGCGGTGTCATCAATTATCTGATCGCCAACGACAAGATCCAGCACGAGTACGTCCGCAACTACACCGACCTTTCGTTCATCGTCCGTTCGGACTTCGCCTTCGACGCCGGCCTGTTCTCGGGCTACAACGCCGACAAGCGTGCCTACGACCAGTCCACCTGGGACTACGAACGCGGCGAGGACGGCTACGTCAGGACGGACCCGACGCTGCAGAACCCGCGCTGCGTGTACCAGATGCTGAAGCAGCATTATTCGCGCTACACGCCCGAAGTGGTCGAACGTGTCTGCGGCACGCCCAAGGACAAATTCCTGCAAGTGTGCGAAATGCTCGCGACGACGGCCTCCGCCGGCCGGGCCGCGACCATCATGTATGCCCTGGGCTGGACCCAGCATTCCGTGGGCTCGCAGATGATACGCACGGGCGCCATGGTACAGCTGCTGCTGGGCAACATCGGCATCGCGGGCGGCGGTATGAACGCGCTGCGCGGACACTCCAATATCCAGGGCCTGACGGACCTGGGATTGATGTCCAACCTGCTGCCGGGCTATATGACGCTGCCGGTGGAAAGCGAACAGGACTTCGAGCAGTACATCGCCAAACGGGCGCTCAAGCCGCTGCGTCCCAACCAGCTCAGCTACTGGCAGAACTATCGCAAGTTCCACGTCAGCCTGATGAAGGCCTGGTGGGGCAAGGCAGCCACGCCCGAGAACAACTGGGGCTACGACTACCTGCCCAAGCTGGACCGGCTCTACGACATGCTGCAGGTCTATGAGCTGATGAACCAGGGCAAGATGAACGGCTACATCGCCCAAGGGTTCAATCCCCTGGCGGCGGCGCCCAACAAGGGCAAGTTGATCCAGGGCTTCTCCAAGCTGAAGTGGCTGGTCATCATGGACCCGCTGGTCACCGAAACGTCGGAGTTCTGGCGCAATTTCGGCGAGCACAACGATGTAGATCCATCGAAGATCCAGACCGAGGTCTTCCGCCTGCCGACCAGCTGTTTCGCCGAAGAGAACGGCGCGCTGGTCAATTCCGGCCGATGGTTGCAATGGCACTGGAAAGGCGCCGAGCCGCCGGGCGAAGCCAAGAGCGATATCGAGATCATGTCGCTGCTGTTCACCCGCCTGCGCACGATGTACCGGCAGGAAGGCGGCAAGTACCCGGACCCTATCGTCAACCTGGACTGGCCTTACTCCGATCCCGAAAGCCCGACGCCGGAGGAACTGGCCAGGGAATACAGCGGCAAGGCCGTGACGGATCTGGCCGATCCGAAGGACCCGTCGCGCATTACCCGGCGTGCCGGAGAACAGCTGGCCGGCTTCGCCGAATTGCGCGACGATGGCTCCACGTCCAGCGGCTGCTGGATTTTCGCCGGCGCATGGGGACCGCAAGGCAACCTGATGGCACGCCGCGACAATAGCGATCCCACCGGCATCGGGCAGACCCTGAACTGGGCCTGGGCCTGGCCGGCCAACCGCCGCGTGCTGTACAACCGCGCCTCCTGCGACCCGTCCGGCAAACCCTTCGATCCGCGGCGCAGCCTGGTGTCCTGGAACGGCAAAAGCTGGGTGGGTGCCGACGTGCCGGATTTCAAGCTGGACGAGGATCCCGCCGGCGGCATGGGCCCCTTCATCATGAACCCCGAAGGCGTTGCGCGCTTCTTCGCCCGAAACGGGCTGGCCGAAGGCCCCTTCCCGGAGCACTACGAGCCTTTCGAGACGCCGCTGGGATACAACCCGCTGTACCCGCAAGCCAAGGGGGTGACGAGCAATCCGGCAGCGCGTGTCTTCAAGAGCGATCTCGAAGCCATGGGCACGGTGGACAAGTTCCCCTATGTGGCCACCACCTATCGCCTGACCGAACATTTCCATTACTGGACCAAGCACTGCCGCATCAATGCCGTCCTGCAGCCGCAGCAATTCGTGGAAATCGGCGAGGCGCTGGCCAAGGATCTGGGCATCGCCAACGGCCAGCAGGTCAAGGTCTCGTCCAACCGCGGCTATATCAAGGCCGTGGCGCTGGTAACAAAGCGGATACGCCCGCTGACGGTGGAAGGCAAAACCGTCCATCACGTCGGCGTGCCCATCCACTGGGGCTTCGTCGGGCTGGCCAAGCCGGGATTCCTGGCGAATACGCTGACGCCTTTCGTCGGGGACGGCAACTCGCAGACACCGGAGTTCAAGTCCTTCCTGGTGAAAGTGGAAAAGGCCTAGGAGCGAATGATGAGTATGCAATCCCTGGACATCAAGCGCGTCTCGGCCACCACTACGCCACCGCCGGGCGTGCGCGAGCCGGTGACCGGCAGCGTCGCCAAGCTGATCGACGTCAGCAAATGCATCGGCTGCAAGGCCTGCCAAAGCGCCTGCATGGAGTGGAACGACCTGCGCGATGTAGTCGGCGAGGCCGTCGGCGTGTACGACAACCCGGCCGACCTGACCGAGCATTCCTGGACGGTCATGCGGTTCTCGGAATACGAAAACCCGAAAGGGGATCTCGAATGGCTGATCCGCAAGGACGGCTGCATGCATTGCGAGGATCCGGGCTGCCTGAAGGCCTGTCCCTCGCCCGGCGCCATCGTGCAGTACACCAATGGCATCGTGGATTTCCACGAGGAAAAATGCATCGGCTGCGGCTACTGCATAACGGGCTGCCCGTTCAACGTGCCGCGCATCTCGAAGCAGGACCACAAGGCCTACAAGTGCACGCTGTGCTCGGACCGCGTGGCCGTCGGCCAGGAGCCCGCCTGCGTCAAGTCCTGTCCCACCGGCGCCATCGTGTTCGGCACCAAGGACGACATGAAGCAGCATGCCGCCGAGCGCGTCGAAGACCTGAAATCGCGGGGCTTCGACAAGGCCGGCCTGTACGACCCCGCCGGCGTGGGTGGCACCCACGTCATGTACGTGCTGCACCATGCCGATCAGCCCACGCTGTATCACGGCTTGCCGGAAAACCCCGCCATCAGTCCCATGGTGGCGCTGTGGAAAGGCATCGCCAAGCCGCTGGGCCTGGCCGCGGTCGCGCTGACCGCGCTGGCGGGATTCTTCCACTACGTACGCGTGGGTCCCAACGAGGTCAGCGAGGAAGATGAACGCGAGGCAGAGGCCATGCAGGAGGGGGTGGGACCGCAAGGCCGCACACCGCCGGAACAGGAGGCGCGCAATGAGAGACCATGAAACCATGAGCGGGCGCCATCGCCTGATCGAGCGCTATAGCCCCGGCCAGCGCACCAATCATTGGCTGATTGCCCTGACTTTCGTACTGCTGGCGCTGTCGGGACTGGCGTTGTTCCATCCGGCCATGTTCTGGCTGACCAGCCTGTTCGGCGGCGGACCCTGGACGCGCATCCTCCACCCCTTCGTGGGGGTGTTCATGTTCCTGTGCTTCGCGCTGTTCGCCGCCCGCATGTGGCGGCACAACCTGATGGATCGCCGGGATGCCGAATGGCTGAAGCGGGGACGGGACGTGATCTACAACCGTGAAGACCGCCTGCCGGAAGTCGGCCGTTACAACGCTGGCCAGAAGCTGCTGTACTTCGTGCTGATCGTCTGCATGATCGGCCTGCTGCTAAGCGGGTTTGTCATCTGGCGGCAGTATTTTTCCTTTTACTTCCCCATCGAGGTGATCCGGGCCGCGTCGGTACTCCACGCCGTTTGTGGTTTGGTGATGATTTGCGCGATCATTGTGCATATCTACGCGGCGATCTGGGTGAAGGGATCGTTCGGCGCCATGGTGCGCGGGACGGTCACCTGGGGCTGGGCCTGGAAACACCATCGAGCCTGGTTTCGCGAAGTCCGCAAGCAACCGCTGGGTAAGTAGCGCCCGACGCATCGGGCCCCACACCACGGCTGCCGCCGCGTCGATGCGGGGCAGCTTTTTTTTGCCTTGAGGCCGCCCCAAGGGTAAAAACCGCCCTCGGGGCAGCAAGCCGGCTTGCCGGCGCAGTGTGGGGGCTTTTTTTGCCGCCGGGCCGCCCCAAGGCAAAAAACCCCCTCGGGGGGCAGCAAGCCGGCTTGCCGGCGCAGTGTGGGG
>NZ_JBMQQZ010000050.1:0-23004 GCF_057362025.1 Bordetella sp.
GCCGGCGGGGTTCGCCTTAGAACAACTGCCGCAACCGCAACATGCCCGTTTGGGCGCGGTAATCCGACGCCGCCTGCAGCTCGTAGCGTGCCGCCAGGGACAGATTGCCGGCCTTGAACAGGGTCACGCCGGCGGACACCAAATATCGCGCCCGCTGAAAAGTTGGCATACCATCTGGACGCCGAATAGCGCGCGTAGCCCGTCAAACCGTATGCGTTGACCCGTGCCCAGTCGCCCTGGCTGTCGCCCGTGGTGTCGATTTTCGTGTTCGTATAGCTGAAGGCGCCGCCCGCCCGCCAGCGATCGTTCAGGGCGCGGTCCGCGCCCAGCAGCAATCCGCCATAGTTCGCGCGGTAGCCGTCGGACTGATCGGCTTCGTCCTGCGACGAATGGCCGCCCAGGACGTCGCCCCATACCCGGGTCGCGGGCGAGGCCGCGCCGGCCGCACTCCCGCCGCCATACGGCGGCGCCATGCCAAGGCCGTCGAGATGCGTGCCGATCAACGTGAGCATGTCCAGGGCCGGCGCGGCGGCGGCGCGGCTTCCCGCCACCTGTGGCACTGGCCCCAGCTGCGCTCCGGCGCGGGTGGCCGCCCCCGGCGTGCCCAGGCCAAGCGCCGTTCCCGCATTGAACAGATCCAGAAGCGCGGGATCGATACCCGTATAGTTGAAGAGTCCACGCAGCGATGACACGGCGTTGGGCGTCCGGGCCATCTGTAGGGCGGCCGGCCCCGCGGGGGCGGACGGGGAACCGCCTCCAGAGGCCGAGCCAGACCCGGTCCCGCTATCCGGCGGGGCGTCGGCATTCGATTCCGTGGCGCTGATGACCGTGACCACGAGCGCGCTGCGCGCGCCGCTGGTGACGGCGGCCCCGCTCAGCACGCTGTCATACCCCCGCACCGAATACTTCAGGCTGCCTGCGTTGTAGTCCGTCCCGGTGTTCGCGGCATCGATTACCACATATCGCTGCCCGGCGGCGAAGCCATAACTGCCGGTTTTCTGGAAAGCGATCGACGAGCCCGGCGCGACCGTGGCGGTGCCCGAGACGGCCAGGCGCCCATAGCCGCTATCGGCCGGCAAGGAACCCGTCGCCATCGCGCCATCGGCGACACCGACCAGCAGCGTGGCGCCGGCGCCCTGGCTGTAATTGCCCGTGATGGAGACGGCATGGTCCACGCGGACCGTGGCCGCGCTGTTGATCACGGCATGGCTGCCCGCATCGACGTGATCGTCCAGCAGGAGATTGCCAGCGCCAAATACCACGTTCGAACCGGTGTTCGTGATAAGGCCCATGGCGCCGCCGTAGCCGGTCAGCACGCCATAGCGGGAGGATGAAGCGCCGTTGATGGCCAGATCCTGCGTCGAGTCGTTGGCGATGTTGCCCGCTATCACGCCCGAATTGGAAAACGCGCCTATCGAACCGAGGGCGCTGTTATGGATCGCGTAGCTGGCTCCAGTGATCGTGCCCGTATTGACCAGTGTCCCCAGGATTCCGTCGTTGGAAATCCCGCTGCCGGCGCCGCTGATGACGCCGCTATTGGCAAGCGTACCGATCTTCCCTTCGTTATAGACGGCTTCGTTCGTGCTGCTGATCAGGCCGCTATTGTTCAACGTATCTATGGTGCCGAGCGTGGTGGGCGATACGCTGCGTCCCGCCGTGAAGACGCCATGGAAAGCCGCCGACTGCGGCGTAATGGTGCCCGTGTTGTCGAGCGTGCCGATCGTGCGCGTGGTAATGACGGTACCCAGCGTCCCGCTATTCATTACGGTGCCCAGCGATCCATCGTTTCCCAACGCCCCAATCGTTCCGCTGTTGGCGATCGTATCGATGACACCATGCCCCGGCGTGGGCGGCGGGCCACTGGCACCGCTAGCGCTTGGCGTATTGCTCAGTGTGTCGATGAAGCCCGTATTCGTCACCGTAGTGACGGCGCCCAGATTGATGGAAAAGCCGTTGAGAACACCGTTGTTGACGAGCGCTCCGATGGTGCCCTCGTTGCGTATGGTCGCAGCCGCGCCCGCGATGGTACCGCCGCTGCGGTTGCGCAAGGTGCCGATCGTTCCGTTCTCGTTATAGATCGCGGCAACGCCTGGGGTGCTGATGCCGCCGGTGTTTTCCAGCACATCGATATTGCCGCCTTCGTTGTGTATGCCCAACGTGGCGCCGCTGATCGTCCCGCTATTGGCAAGCGTGCCGATATGGCCCGAGTTATGCACGCCGGTGCCGGCGGGCGGCCCCCCGCCGGTGCCGTCGGCGGAGATCGAGCCTGTATTTTCGAGCAGGTCTATGTTGGGCGGCACGCCATTATTGAAGTTGTCGATGCCCAGCACTTGGCCCCGGATCAACCCATGATTGCTCACGGTGCCGATGTTGCCAATGTTGCCAATCCCCCGTACGCGTCGATCGTTGCATTGGCGCTGTTGATCACCGCGCTGCCGGTGCCGCTGTTCACTATGCCCATGCCGCCCGTGGCGGTGATCGTGCCGCCGTTGGTCAGCGTGCCCAGGGACCCTCCGGACGCGCTGATGCCATCGGTGGGCGAGGGCACCGCGATATGCGCCGCGGCGTCGATCGACAGGTCCCCGCCGGTCCACGATTGGGTACTGGTCAGCGTGCCGGTAAGGACCGTCTGGGCCTGGGCTCCGCCCGCTGCGAGCGCGACCAACGCGCCGGCCGCGAGACTGACAGCTGTCAAACTCCCTGGCGCGGGCAGCGACCCAAGCCTTGATACGCGCATCCACGGCTCCTGAACGTCCAATGCGACGCGCAGTGTAACTATTTGTATGGCACGCGTTGATCCAGGTTGTCACTTCCGCGGTCAGCCGTTCGTCGGTTCAGATTCTGGTCAGAATCCGCTGGGCCGCGGCTACCGAGGCCGCCTCAGCCAGCGAAGAAGGCGAAGCGGATGACGAACAACGCGGCCACCAGCCAGGTTGCCGCATGCACCTCGCGGGCCTTGCCGGTCAGCGTCTTCAGGACCACGTAGCTGATGAAGCCGAAGGCCAGGCCGTTGGCCACGGAATAGGTGAACGGCATGACCAGCGCCGTCAGGGCTGCGGGGGTGGCCTCGGACACGTCGTTCCAGTCGACTTCTATCAGTTCGCGCATCATCAGCCCGGCCACGTAGAGCAGCGCAGGGGCCGTGGCGTAGGCGGGCACCGACCCCGCAAGCGGCGAGATGAACAGCGCCGCCAGGAAGAGCAGCCCCACCACGACGGCGGTCAGCCCGGTGCGCCCGCCGGCCTGCACGCCCGAGGCGCTTTCGACATAGGCAGTGGTGCTGCTGGTGCCCAGGGCCGAGCCGGCCACGATGGCGGCGCTGTCCGCGAACAGCGCGCGGCCCAGATTGTTGGGCTTGCCTTCCGGGATCAGGCCGGCCCGCTTCGCCACGCCGATCAGCGTGCCTGTGGCGTCGAACACTTCCACCAGCACGAAGACCAGGATCACGTGGAAGAAGCCGCTGTGCAGGGCGCCGGCGATATCCAGCTGCAGGAAAGTCGGCGCCAGGCTGGGCGGCGAGGAAAAGAGCCCGTGGAAACTGTTGTAGCCCAGCGCCATCGACAGCACCGTCACCACCAGGATGCCGATCAGGATGGCGCCGCGCACGCGCAGCGCGTCCAATGTGGCGATGATGAAAAAGCCCAGGATGGCGAACAGCGGCCCATGCGTGCGCAGGTCGCCCAGGCTGACCTTGGTGGCCGGGTTGGCGACGACGATGCCGGCGTTGGACAGCGCGATGATGGCCAGGAACAGGCCAATGCCGGCGGCGATCGCGCTGCGCAGCGATTGCGGAATGCCCTTGATCAGCCATCCGCGCACGCCCGTGACCGTCAGCAGCAGGAAGATCACGCCCGAAATGAAGACCGCGCCCAGCGCCTGTTGCCAGGAATAGCCCATGGCCTTGACCACGGTAAAGGCGAAGAAAGCGTTCAGGCCCATGCCGGGCGCCATGCCGATGGGCCAGTTGGCCAGCAGCCCCATGACCAGCGAACCCAGCGCCGCCGCCAGGCAGGTCGCCACGAATACCGCATCGCGGTCCATGCCCGTCGTCGACAGAATGTCCGGATTCACGAAGATGATGTAGGACATCGTCAGGAAGGTCGTCAGTCCGGCGACGATTTCCCCGCGTGTGGTGGTGCCGTGTTCGTTCAGTCGAAATAGTCGTTGCAGCATGCGCCTCTCCCAGGCATCTCCCGTCGTTGTCGCGGGTGTCATTGGCCAAGGCGGGAAAATACCATTTCCCGTGGACGGAATCCGTTCGTACCGGCGAAAGCGTGCCGGTAGGGGGCAAGCGGTGCGCCCGGGGGCGGGCAGGGCGGCGGAGCAGGATGGCCGCGCGCGCCGGCGAAACTGCCCAGGCCCGCGTACCCAGCGCAGTAAACTTGCGCCCATGATCATCCTCGGCTTTGAAAGTTCCTGCGACGAGACCGGCGTCGCGGCTGTGTGCACCGAACGTGGCCTGCTCGCGCACGCCTTGCATACGCAGATCGCGATGCACCAGGAGTACGGCGGCGTCGTGCCCGAACTGGCGTCGCGCGACCATGTCCGGCGCGTGGTGCCCTTGACCCGGCAGGTATTGCGGGAAGCCGGCCTGTCCGTGGCGGATATCGACGCGGTCGCCTATACCGCCGGCCCCGGGCTGGCCGGCGCGCTGCTGGTGGGTGCGAGCGTGGCGCAGGCATTCGCCTGGGCGCGCGATCTGCCGGCCATCGCGGTTCATCACCTGGAAGGCCACCTGCTATCGCCGATGCTGGCGGATCCGCGCCCGGAATTTCCCTTCGTGGCCTTGCTTGTTTCCGGCGGGCACACGCAGCTGATGCGTGTGGATGGGGTCGGGCGCTACACCCTGTTGGGCGAAACCCTGGACGATGCGGCCGGCGAGGCCTTCGACAAGTCGGCCAAGCTGCTGGGCCTGGGGTATCCCGGCGGCCCGGCGCTGGCCAGGGTGGCCGAACAGGGCGATCCGGCCCGCTTCGAGCTGCCTCGCCCCATGCTGCACAGCGGCGATCTGGATTTCAGTTTCAGCGGCCTGAAAACCGCCGTGCTGACGCGGGTCAAGGCCATCGAGCGGGCGGAGGGCGCGCCGGATGCCGCGACGATCGCGGATCTTGCCGCCGCCACGCAGGCGGCCATCGTGGACGTGCTGGCCGCCAAGGCGACGCGCGCCTTGAAAGAAACCGGACTGCGGCGACTGGTGGTCGCGGGCGGCGTGGGCGCCAACAAGGCGCTGCGCGAACGGCTGGCGGCATCCTTGCCCCGGATGAAGGCACAGGCCTATTTCCCGCCCCTGTCGCTGTGCACGGACAACGGCGCCATGATCGCCTTCGCGGCGGGCGAGCGGGTAAAGGCGGGCCTGGCGGTGCTGGACCGCGACAATCACGCTTTTACCGTGCGGCCTCGCTGGGATCTCGAAGCGTTGTCAGGGGCATCCGCTTGAGGGGCCATTCGCGGCGCGGAACGCCCCGCCTCGGCGTCGATGGCGCTCGCCCGCCATCCGCCGTCGCCATGCCACGGGCTATCGGGCAATCTGCCCGCGTGTCCCGCCGGGGCGGCGTTCTTTCCCCGTCAGCCCTTCTTTTTCTGGCCGATGCGCGATTCCGTGCCCTTGAGCAGCCGCCCGATGTTGGCGTGGTGGCGCAGGATCAGCAGCACGCTGATGACGGTAATGGCGGCCAGCAAGGGCGGCTGGGCGAACCATGCAAGCCGGGAGCCGAACAGGTAGTACAGCGGCGCGAAGATCGCCGCCACCACGGCCGCCAGCGACGAATAGCGGAAGAAGACGGCGATGATGATCCACGTGGCCGCCGTTGCCAGCGCGAGCCAGGGCGATATCGCGAACAGCACGCCCAAGGCGGTCGCCACGCCCTTGCCGCCGCGGAATTTCAAAAAGACCGGGTACAAATGGCCCAGGAACACCGCCAGGGCCGAAAGGGCAACCACATTCCACGTTACGCCGTCCGGGCCGCCGACGCGCTGCACCAGCCACACCGCGAACCAGCCCTTGGCCGCGTCGCCCAGCAGCGTCAGGGCCGCGGCGCTTTTGTTGCCGGAACGCAGCACGTTGGTCGCGCCCGGATTGCCGGACCCGTAGGTCCGCGGATCCTGTATGCCCATCAGCTTGCTGACCACCACCGCGAACGGAATCGACCCTATCAGGTAGGACAGGACGATAAGGCCGACGTTCAGGGCGATGGCGGGGGTGGCGTGCAGCATTGGACCTTTCCACGGGATGGAATCAGCGGCGGATTCTACCGTGGCGTACAATTCGACGCGACCCGCGCCATAATTTTCTTTTCGATGCAGAATGCGGATTCTGGTTTCCAACGATGATGGCTATTCGGCGCCCGGCTTGCAGGCGCTGGTCGATGCCTTGCGCGGGTTGGGCGACCTGACGGTCGTCGCGCCCGAGGTCAATCACAGCGGCGCGTCCAATTCGTTGACGCTGAGTCGGCCGTTGTCCGTGCGCGAGGCCGCAAACGGCTTTCTCTATGTCAACGGCACGCCTTCCGATTGCGTGCACGTCGCGCTGACGGGCGGGCTGGTCGACGGCCGTCCCGACCTCGTCGTGTCGGGTATCAATAACGGCGCCAACATGGGCGACGACACCTTGTATTCCGGTACGGTCGCGGCCGCGATCGAAGGCTATCTGTTCGGCATTCCGTCCATCGCTTTTTCGCTGCACGAAAAAGGATGGGCGCACCTGGACGCCGCCGCCGCCATGGCGCGGCGCGTGGTCGAACACCAGATTGCCAGTCCGCTGCCCGCGCCGGTGCTGCTGAACGTGAATATTCCCAATCGCGCGCTGCAGACCATGCGCGGCATCCGCGTGACGCGCCTGGGCAAGCGCCACCCTTCGGAACCGGTCGTGCGGACGACCACGCCCTACGGCGATACGGTGTACTGGATCGGTCCGGCCGGGCTGGCCGCGGATGCCGGCCCGGATACCGATTTCCATGCGGTGGCGGACGGCGCGGTATCGATCACGCCGCTGCGGCTGGACCTGACGCACCAGGGCCGGCTCGAGGAAGTGCGTTCGTGGGCGGGGCCTCTATGCGAAAACGGGTAGGCCCGGCGCCGATACCGCCGTCGAGTCCGCCCGTGCGGTCGCGCGGCCCGTCGTACCACACCGGTACCCTCGGGCCGGGCTATACGCCGGCGAACAGCAACACGCGTATTTCGGCGGCCACCCTCCAACGCAACGCGCCCGCGCCGGCGGCGCGGCACGCCGCCAGCAATCTCGGCCTGAATTCCGAACGCCTGCGGCGCGCGATGGTGCAGCGGCTGCGCGCGCAGGGTGTTACCGACGACCGCGTGCTGAACGCCATGGAAGCCGTCCCGCGGCATCTTTTCGTCGACCAGGCGCTCGCCAGCCGCGCCTACGAGGACGCGGCGCTGCCGATCGGGCATTCGCAGACCATCTCGCAACCCTGGGTGGTGGCGCGCATGATCGCCGCCGTTTGCGAAGGCCGCGAACCCACGCGGGTCATGGAGGTCGGCGCGGGCTGCGGCTACCAGGCCGCGGTGCTGGCGCAGTTCGTCCGCGATGTGTACGCGATCGAACGCATACGCGGCTTGTACGAACTGGCGCGGGACCACCTGCGCCAGTTGAGGCTGACCACTCGTGTTCGCCTGAGCTTCGGCGATGGCATGCTGGGATTGCCGAACACGGCGCCGTTCGATGCTATCGTTGTGGCCGCCGCCGGCGCGGCGATCCCGCAGGCCTTGCTGTCGCAGCTGGCCCCGGGCGGCCGGCTGATCGCGCCCGAAGGGGGCTCCAACCAGCGCCTGGTGCTGGTGGAGCGGACCGGGGCGTCCAGCTGGAAACGCGTGGAACTCGAAGCCGTTCGCTTTGTCCCGCTAAGGGCCGGCATACAATCGTGAGCAACCAGGAGAATCATATGCTCGACGGGCAGTTGCAGCTGACCGGAACCGAATTCATGGGCGCGCGTACCGCGCGTTCGTCCCGCGCCATGCTTTGCGTGGGACTTCTATGCCTCGTCCTGGCGGGCTGCGCATCGCGCACGACGCGCGCGCCCGTCGTCGATCTGAATACCTCGACCGCGTCGACGGCGCCCGCCGCGCCCGGCGCGACCTATGTGGTCAAGCCCGGCGATACGCTGTATGGGATCTCGCGCGCCAATGGTGTCGATATCGAAAGCCTGAAGCGTTGGAACAACATCGCGGATTCGAACCACCTGGCCGTCGGCCAGGTCCTGAAGCTGTCGGCACCGTCCGGTGGCGCGGCGGCTGGCGGCGTGGCGGGGACCAAAACCCTACCCACCACGCCGGCCAAGCCGTCCGACACCCGCATCGAACCCACGCCGCTGCCGCCGCCCGGCGAGCAAGCCGCCCAGCCGACGCAGCAGCCGCCGGCGAACAATCCGCCAGCGACGTCCACGCCGGCACCGGTCGAAACGCCCAAGCCGGCGCGCGCGGCGGATGCCGGGGTGATCAACTGGGGCTGGCCCGCCCAGGGGCAGATCATCGCCACCTTCAGCAACAGCACCAAGGGCATCGATATCGCCGGCAACGCGGGCGATCCGGTGGTGGCGGCGGCGGACGGCAAGGTCATGTACAGCGGCAATGGCGTGCGCGGCCTGGGCAACCTGATCATCGTGCAGCACACCAACGGCTTCATCACCGCCTATGCGCACAACCGCGCTTTGCTGGTCAAGAGCGGGGCGGAAGTGAAAAAGGGCGCGAAGATCGCGGAAATCGGCCAGACCGATGCGACGTCGCCGCGGCTGCACTTCGAGGTCCGGCGGCAGGGCACGCCGGTCGATCCGCTGCAATATCTGCCCCCGCGCTGATCATGACCCCCACCCTGGTCTTCGATCTGGAAACCCTGCCCGACGTGGCGGGCCTGCGCCGGCTGAACGGGTGGGGTGCCGACCTGTCCGACAGCGAGGTCGCCGAACGCGCCTTCGCCGCCCGGCGCGAAGCCACCGGCGGCGATTTCCTGCCGCTGCACCTGCATCGCGTGGCGGTGATCGGCTGCGTGTTTCGCGACGACCAGGGTTTCCGGGTAAAGACGCTGGGCAATCCCGACGATCCCGAACCCGCCTTGCTGGCGGGCTTTTTCAAGACAATCGAGCGCTATACGCCCAAGCTGGTCAGCTGGAACGGCTCGGGCTTCGACCTGCCGGTATTGCATTACCGCAGCCTGATCCATGGCGTGACCGCGCCACGCTATTGGGACCTGGGCGAAGATGATCGGGAATTCAAGTACAACAACTACATTGGCCGCTACCACACCCGCCACATCGACCTGATGGACGTGCTGGCGAAGTACAACGGTCGCGCCAATGCGCCGCTGGACCAGCTGGCCAAGCTGTGCGGGTTTCCCGGTAAGCTGGGCATGGACGGCGGCAAGGTCTGGGACGCCTGGAACCAGGGCAAGGCCGACGAAGTCCGCGCCTATTGCGAAACGGATGTGGTCAACACATGGCTGGTGTATTGCCGCTGGCGTTTCCTGCGTGGCGAACTGGACGCGGCCTCTTATCAAGAGGAAATCGACCTGGTGCGCGAAACGCTGGCCGCCAGTCCGGCGCCGCACTGGAAGGAATACCTGGCCGCGTGGGACCAGGATTGACCGTACCCGGCCGCCTGGCGCCGGGATCCGCGCCGCCGGAATGTTGAAAGCCCGGCGCTTCGCGGCCGCGCAATCGACTGAAACAGGCAGGGCCCGTCGCGAAACCGGCGCGTAATCGGCCCCCCCTGACAATGGTCTCGCACTCTCACCCCACAGGAGACCTTACATGTCCCGATTCGCCATTCGCCCCATCGTTGCCAGCCTGACCGTCGCCCTTGCGGCCGGGACGTTCGCCGGGGCCGTTTCGGCCGCGCCGGACGCCTCTGCCGCCGCCCCATCCGGGACGGCCCACGCGGGCAGGGATGCGGGCGGCCACCGTTTCCATCACATGCAGGAAATGCGCGACGCCATCTGGCTGCCCGGCGTCGGCCCCATCGGCAAGAAGGAGATCGCGGCCCTGAAGCTGGACGCCAACCAGCAGTCCCTGTTGAGCGCCGCCCAGCAGGCGCAGCAGGCTTTCCACCAATCCATGCGGGAGAATGCCCGGACCCGCCGCACGACGCTGGACGAGCAGTTGAAGGCCGGCAAGCTGGATCCCCACGCGCTGGCCGACGCCCAGAGCCAGGCCAGGCAGCAAATGCAGTCCCAGGGCGACCAGGTCCGGCTGAAATGGCTGGCCGTGTGGGATGGTCTGAACGACGGCCAACGCCAGCAGGTCACCCAGTTCGTCAAGGAGCGCCAGGCACGAATGCAGGAACGCATGCAGGAGCATCGCAAGGACGGCCGTCCCGGCATGGGCCGCGGCCCCGCTCCGGCTCCGGAGGCTCCCGCTACAGCGAGCTGATGCACCTTCAGCGCGCGCCGGACCGGCCGCGCTGACGCTCCCACGGCGCCCCCTGGCGCCTTACGCCCGGATTCGTCATTGCCATGTGACGGACCCGGGCGTTTTGTTTGCGCCCCACTCCGGGGCCTGTCGGTGCAGTGCGCACCTCGCCCAGGCACCGCGATGGTGCGGCCCGTCAGGTCCCGCTCCCTGCGAGGGGCCGCATTCGTGCGGGCTGCTTCATGACTGATTACTTATTCTCCATGGTGTGAAAACTTGGCACGGATTTCGCTTTTAAGCGGATGAAGCCGGGGAGGTGCGGTTATCCGCCATGCGAATGACGGATTGCCGCGGCGGCTTCGAAACCTGTCATTTCCTGCTGCGCCATGACCGGCGGCTTCGGCCGCCGGCCATGTCCACATACACGCACCATAGACATCAGGATCCTTGCCATGAAGAAGACGTTGCGCGCAGTCCCCCTTGTTCTTGCCACGTGTTTCGCCGCCGCCGCCCACGCCGACCCGACCGATCTGGGCGGTGGATTTTCCCTCAGCGGCAATGGCACCATCACCAATGACTACCGCTTCCGTGGCTACTCGCAGACCGATTTCCGGCCCGCGGCGCAGTTGGGATTGGATTTGACGCACTCATCCGGTTTCTACCTGGGCAATTGGAACTCGAATGTCTCCAGCACGCTATACACCGAGGGCAATCTGGAAATGGACTTCTACGGCGGTTGGCGCGGCGAGGTCTACAAAGGCTTCGGCATCGACGTCGGCGTGCTGCACTATTACTACCCCGGTTCGAACTCGCCCAAGGGCGGCAACTACAACAACACCGATCTCTATATCGCCGGCACCTATGGCAACTATTCCTTGAAGTACTCGTACACCCCCAGCGATTTCTTCAGCACGCCGAATTCCAAAGGTACCTGGTACCTGGACGGATCGGCGACCTTCGATCTGGGCGACGGCTGGGGCCTGGTCGGCCACGTCGGCTACCAGAAGCTGAAGAACCAGGTGGATACCAATGGCGACGACCTGGGCCACTACGTGGACTACAAGCTGGGCGTCACCAAGGACATCAAGGGCTGGGTCTTCGGCCTTGCCGCCGTCGGGGCCTCCAAGGACAACTGGTACAACACGAAGTACGACCATCCCGCCGGCCGGCTGGGCCTGGTGGCGTCGATTTCGCGCACTTTCTGAAGCGGCCGTATCGCTTCCGCATGACCGTTTTACCGGGCCCGGCCGGATACCCACCGCCACGTCGCGGTACCGCCGATCCCGGCTCATCCATACCAAAAGCGGCTTGACCGCGCTCCCAAGGGGAACGTCCGCCATCCGGCGGACGTTTTTTTTCCAGAACTTCTACAATGCCGGGCTGTTCTCTCGAGATTGCCGATGGCTGAAGTTCTGAATATCGAATCCCTGGACCTGGAAGCCAGGGGGATTGCCCGCCGCGAGGGCAAGGTGGTTTTCGTCGAAGGCGCGTTGCCCGGCGAACGCGTGGCGGCCGACATCGTGCGGCGCAAGCCGTCCTATGAAATCGCCCGCACCGTCGAGGTATTGCGGCCATCGTCGCAGCGTGTGCAGCCCCGCTGCGCGCATTTCGGCGTATGCGGCGGCTGTGCGATGCAACACCTGGAGCCCGCCGCGCAGGTGGCGATCAAGCAGCGCTCGTTGGAAGACACCTTCTGGCACGTGGGCAAGCTGCGCCCCCAGCGCATCCTGCCGCCGCTGCACGGGCCGACCTGGGGCTACCGCTTCCGCGCCCGGCTTTCCGTGCGCGTGGTGCCGAAGAAAGGCGGCGTGCTGGTGGGCTTTCACGAGCGCAAGAGCAGCTATGTCGCCGATATGCGCGAATGCCACGTCCTGCCGCCGCACGTTGCCCGGCTGTTGCTGCCGCTGCGGGCGATGATCGGCGCCATGTCGGCGCCGGACCGCTTGCCGCAGATCGAGGTGGCGGTGGGCGATGCCGCCACGGTGCTGGTCCTGCGCCATCTGTTGCCGCTGACGCAGGACGATATCGGCATCCTGCGCGCCTTCGCCGCGGATAACGGCGTCCAATGGTGGTTGCAGCCCAAGGGGCCGGACACCTGTCACCCGCTGGAACGCGAACATGCCGAAACGCTGGCCTACACCTTGCCGGAATTCGGCCTGCGCATGCCGTTCAAGCCGACCGATTTCACGCAGGTGAATCACGCCATCAATCGCACGCTGGTCTCCCGTGCCTTGTCCCTGCTGGAAGCGCGAGCGGACGAGCGCGTGGCCGATCTGTTCTGCGGGCTGGGCAATTTCACGCTGCCGCTGGCGACGCGCGCGCGCGAAGTCGTGGGCGTCGAAGGGAGCAAAGCGCTGACCGACCGCGCGCACGAGGCGGCCACGCGCAACGGGCTGGGCGAACGCGCCTCGTTCGCCACGCTGAATCTGTTCGAGGTCGATGTGGACTGGCTGCGCGGCCTTGGCTACTTCGATCGCATGCTGATCGATCCGCCGCGCGAGGGCGCGCAGGCCGTCGCACAGGCGCTGGCCCTGCTGTCAGCCGCGGAGCGGCCGCGCCGCATCGTTTACGTGTCGTGCAATCCCGCCACGCTGGCGCGCGACGCCGCCATCCTGGTGCACGAAGGCGGCTACGAGCTGCTGAGCGGGGGCGTGATCAACATGTTTCCGCATACCGGGCACGTGGAGTCGATTGCCGTCTTCGAATCCGGGAATGCCGCCGCCATCGCAGAGGCGCAGCGCCAGGCGGCCGAAAAGCGGCGCGAAGCGATGGAGCGGGCCGCCGCCTCGCCTGGCGGCGAGGCCGGCGCGTCTCAGGCCGAGGTCTGATCCAATATCCGCTGGGCTTCCTCGCGCACGCGGGCGGGCGCCGTGCCACCGATATGGCCGCGCGCCGCCACCGAGCCTTCCAGCGTCAATACCTGATGTACGTCATCCCCAATGGATGGGTGATAGGCCTTCAATTCGTCCAGCGTCAGGTCGGCGAGGTCGCAACCGCGCTGTTCGCAATCGCGCACGGCGTGCGCGACGACTTCGTGGGCGTCGCGGAACGGCAGGCCGCGCTTGACCAGATAGTCCGCCAGGTCGGTCGCGGTGGCGTAGCCCTGCAGGGCGGCGGCACGCATGTTGTCGGCCTTGACCTTGATCCCGCCCACCATGTCGGCGAAGATGGTCAGCGTGTCGCGCACCGTGTCCGCAGTGTCGAACAGGCCTTCCTTGTCTTCCTGGTTGTCTTTGTTGTAGGCCAGCGGCTGGCCTTTCATCAGCGTCAGCAGGGCCACCAGGTGGCCGTTGACGCGGCCGGTCTTGCCTCGGGCCAGTTCCGGCACATCGGGGTTTTTCTTCTGCGGCATGATGGAGCTGCCCGTGCAGAAGCGGTCCGCCAGATCGATGAAGCCGACGCGCGGGCTCATCCACAGGACCAGCTCTTCCGACAGGCGCGACACGTGCGTCATGACCAGCGCCGCGGCGGCGCAGAACTCGATGGCGAAGTCCCGATCGGATACCGCGTCCAGGGAATTCCGGCACACACCCTCGAACCCCAGCGTCGCGGCCACACGTTCGCGGTCGATGGGAAAGCTGGTGCCGGCCAAGGCGGCGGCGCCCAGCGGCAGCCGGTTCACGCGGCGGCGGCAATCCTGCAGCCGTTCGGCGTCGCGGCCGAACATTTCGGCATAGGCCAGCAGATGGTGGCCGAAAGTGACGGGCTGGGCCACTTGCAGGTGCGTGAAGCCCGGCATGATGGTGTCGGCATGTTCCGCGGCGACCGTGGCCAGCGCGCGGCGCAATTGGCGCAGCAGATCCAGCGTGAGGTCGATTTCCCCGCGCAGCCACAGGCGGATATCCGTGGCGACCTGATCATTGCGCGACCGGCCGGTGTGCAGCCGCTTGCCGGCATCGCCCACCAGTTCCACCAGCCGCTTTTCGATGTTCAGGTGCACGTCTTCAAGGTCGAGCAGCCACTGGAAGGTGCCGGCGTCGATTTCCGCCAGGATCTGTGCCATGCCGCGTTCGATATCGGCCTTGTCCTGGCCGGAGATGATGCCCTGGGCGGCCAGCATGTCCGCATGGGCGAGGGACCCCTGGATATCGTGGCGCGCGAGGCGGCGGTCGAAATCCACGGAGGCCGTGTAGCGCTTGACCAGGTCGGAGACGGGTTCGGAAAAGCGGGCGGACCAGGCTTGGGCCTTGTTGGCGAACTGGTTCTGCGGGGGGGAGGAGGGCGTCGACATAGTGGTGGGGATTATAGAGCCCGTCGTGAAGGGCGGTGAGATAATCGAACCGGCAATGCCTCGCCGGCGGTGAGATAATCGGGTCATCTTCAAACGGTCCTGCCGGCTGTCCCGACAGTCTCGCCGGCGTGTCTGTTACCCCCTATACGGAAGTATTCCCATGAGCGCACCCCGTGTCGCAATCGCCCAGATCAATTCTTGTGTCGGAGACCTGTGCGGCAATGCCGAGCGCGTACTGCAGGCGGCTCGCCAGGCCCACGATATGGGCGCCGACATACTGCTCACGCCGGAACTCGTGCTGACCGGCTATCCGCCGGAAGACCTGCTGCTGCGGCCGCAGTTCGTCTGCGAACAACAGCAGCAGCTGGACGAATTGCGGCGCGATCTTGCGCAGTTCAAGGGCCTGCACGTGGTGGTGGGGCACGTCGACGGCGATACCTGCGGCGCCAAGGCGTACGCCTTCGCCGACCGCAACGGCCGGCATGTGCTGTACAACGCGGCCTCGGTGCTGTTCGAGGGGCGGGTACTCGGCACCTACCACAAGCGCGAGCTGCCCAACTATTCGGTATTCGACGAGCAACGCTATTTCACCTCCGGCGGCAAACCGTTTACCTTCGAGGTCAAGGGCACGCGTTTCGGTGTGGCGATCTGCGAGGACATCTGGTTCGAGCATCCTCCCAAGGCCGCGCGCGAGGCCGGCAGCCAGGTTCTCCTGGTGCCCAACGCCTCGCCCTACAACACGGGCAAGCAGGCCCAGCGCCTGGAGGTCGCCGCCGAATGTGCCCGCCTGAGCGGCGCCTCTGTGATCTACGCGAACATGGTGGGAGGCCAGGACGAACTGGTGTTCGATGGCGCCTCTTTTGCGGTCGATGCGAACGGGCGCGCCTGCGCGCGCCTGCCGGAATTCCAATCCTGCGTGCACGCGGTCGACGTCGGGCCGGACGGCGCCATCACCCCGGTCGATGCGAAGGCCGACATGCCGGTCAGCGAAACGGAAGAGCAGGTATGGAAGGCGCTGGTGCTGGGCGTGCGCGACTACCTGGGCAAGAATCGCTTCCCGGGCGCCATCATCGGGCTGTCCGGCGGCATCGACTCGGCCGTCGTGCTGGCCATCGCGGTCGATGCCCTGGGCGCGGACAACGTGCGCGCCGTCATGATGCCTTCCCGCTACACGGCCGATATTTCGCAGACGGACGCGGCGGACATGGCGCGGCGGCTGGGCGTGCGCTACGACGTGATCGCCATCGGACCGGTGGTGGATAGCTTCGAATCGGCGCTCGCGCCGCATTTTGCGGGCATGGCGCCGGACGCCACCGAGGAAAACATCCAGGCGCGCGCGCGCGGCACGCTGCTGATGGCCCTGTCCAACAAAACCGGCCGGCTGGTGCTGACCACCGGCAACAAGTCGGAAATGACCACCGGCTATTGCACGCTCTACGGCGACATGGCCGGCGGTTTCGCGGTCATCAAGGATGTGCCCAAGACCCTGGTCTACCGCCTGGCCAACTGGCGCAACCGCCAGCAGGAAGTCATTCCGGAGCGCATCATCACCCGGCCGCCATCGGCCGAGCTGCGGCCCGACCAGAAAGACCAGGACAGCCTGCCGCCTTACGACATCCTGGACGGCATCATGGAACGCTACATGGAACGCAACCAATCGGCGGCCGATATCGTCGCGGCGGGTTTTCCGGAAGATGCGGTCGAGCAGGTGGTGCGCCTGATCCGGATCAACGAATACAAGCGCCGCCAGGCGCCGCCGGGACCTCGTATTACCCCTCGGGCGTTCGGCAGGGATTGGCGCTATCCTGTCACGAATGGCTTCCGCGAAACGACCTGAGCCCGTCGTCGCCGCCGTCCTTTGCCCGCCTGGCGCGGGCCTGGCCGCTTCCGAATTGCTCGAACCCTTCCGATATAAATAGAACTGAGGACTGCACGTGAAACAAGTCACCGCCATCATCAAACCGTTCAAGCTGGACGAGGTCCGCGAAGCCCTGGCCGAAGTCGGCGTCAGCGGCCTGACCGTGACCGAGGTAAAGGGCTTCGGTCGCCAGAAGGGACACACCGAGCTGTATCGCGGCGCGGAATACGTTGTCGATTTCCTGCCCAAGATCCGCGTGGAAGTCGTCCTGCCCGAAGAGATGGTAGACAATGCCATCGAAGCCATCGTCAAGGCTTCGCGCACCGGAAAGATCGGCGACGGCAAGATTTTCGTGACGCCGGTCGAGCAGGCCATCCGGATCCGCACCGGCGAATCGGATAACGAAGCGCTGTGATCGCCGGCCGGACTCGTACGCGCGGCGCTGGCCGTGGCGGGGTGGGCCGGCCCCCTATCCCCACGGAGAACACCCATGCGTGACCTCGATAGAATCGGCGCCGGGCGCGCCGTGCGCGAATTGTCCGGTTGGACTGCCGTCGCGGACCGCGACGCGATCGCCAAGACTTTCGTATTCGCCGATTTCAACGCGGCGTTCGGCTTCATGGCTCGCGTCAGCCTGATGGCCGAAAAAATGGACCATCACCCGGAATGGTTCAACCTCTACAACCGGGTCGAGGTGACGCTGTCCACGCATGACACGGGTGGCGTGACCTCGCTGGATGTGCAGATGGCGCGGTTCATGGACCTGGTGGTGGGTACCTAGCGCGACCGCTCCGGTGCGCCGGCCCCGCCACGGCCGCATCCGGCGCCCGCCATTCGCGTCCTAGCGTTTCCCTTCGCGGGTTTCGTACAGGGTCGTGTATTCCTTGAAGATCGAGGCCGTGATGTGCTGTCGCGCATGCTCGCGGCGTTCGATCATGCCCACCGCGCGCACCACCGGCCCGATATCGTCGGGCAGGGACAATACGCGCAGATCCGGCGCCGTGCGCCACTGAGCCCACATCAATAGCGGCAGCAGGCTGACACCGACCTCCTGGCGCACCAGCTCCACCACGGTTTCGATGGCGTTCAGTTCCAGGAAATCGTGCACGTGGACGTTCATGCGGCGCAGCAGCCGGTCGATCTGCAGGCCGGTGCGCTGCGTGCGGTCGAAGCGCAGGAAGGGATTGTGCTCCAGCACTTCACGCACCGTTTTGCCGGTGGCGGTGGGGGATGCCAGCACCACCAGGGGTTCTTCGTGCAGCGGCGTCCAGCGCATGCTGGCCATGCGCCGGCCGGACTCCACGACCAGCGCCGCGTCCAGTTCGCCGCTTTCCACCTTCCCGGCCAGTTCGCCCGACTTGCCGGTGAACAGCCGCACGTCCAGGCTGTCATGCTGCCGCTTCAACTGCGACACCACCTTGGAGAGCGCCCCCATGCACGACACAATGGCGCCGAACGCCACCGACCCCGCCAATTCGCCCGGGCCGGGCTTTTGCGGCAGCCGCATACGGTCATACATATCCAGCAGTTGCTTGACCTCCGGCAGCAGTTCGCGGCCGGCGGCATTCAGCAGGGCCAGGCGGCCGCTGCGGTCGAACAGCTCGCGGCCGAGCTCCTCTTCCAGGGCCCGCATCTGGAAGCTGACGGCCGCCTGGGTCAGGGCGACGCGTTCGGCGGCCTCCGAAAAAGAGCCGTAGCGGGCGACAGCCAGGAAAGTGCGCAGGAAACGGACGGTACTCACATCGATAACCTAGGGAATGTCCGGATGGCGGCATGCGGGGCCGGACGGGCTACGAGCCGGCAATCGCCATTCATAAAAAATTCTTTTGTGACGAGAAAAAAATTCAAATTGATCTAATTAAACCACGCGTGTACCTTCCACGATTTGGCCTCAGCGCCGCCTTGCTGTCCTCTTCGAGCCCGACACCATGAAGACATTCGACTGGGAAAATCCCTATCCCACCATCCGCGCGCCGCAGTTCGCCCGCAACTTCGTCTCGACCTCCCATCCGCTGGCCGCGCAGGCCGGGCTGCGCATGCTGCTCAAGGGCGGCAGCGCGGTGGATGCCGCCATCGCGGCGGCGGCGACGATTACGTTGACCGAGCCGGTATCCTGCGGCCTGGGCAGCGATTGCTTCGCCATCGTGTGGGACGGCAAACAACTGCACGGCCTGAACTCTTCCGGCGTGGCGCCGGCTGCCTGGAGCGTCGAGTACTTCAAGAAAAAGTACGGCACGGGCACCGACGGCCTGGCCAAGCAGCCCAAGCGCGGCTGGGACAGCGTTACCGTGCCCGGCGCGGTGGCGGGCTGGGCGGCGCTGCACGAGAAATTCGGCAAGCTGCCCTTCGAGCAATTGTTCGACCCGGCGATCGAAATCGCCGAACGCGGCTATGCCGTGCCGCCCATCGTCGGGCGCAAGTGGAACGCGGCCGTGGCGGACCTGAAGGACCAGCCCGGCTTTGCCCAGGCCTTCATGCCCAACGGACGCGCGCCCCACGTGGGCGAGCACTTCCGCATCCCGGAAGCCGCCTGGACGCTGCGCCGGATCGCGGCCAGCAAGGGCCGCGACTACTACGAAGGCGACATTGCCGAAAAAATCGCCGCCTTCAGCAAGGAGTGCGGCGGCGCGATGACCCTCGACGACCTGCGCAACTACAAGCCCGATTGGGTGAAGCCGATCTCGCGCTCCTATCGCGGCTACGACGTGCACGAGATTCCGCCCAACGGTCAGGGCATCGCCGCGCTGATCGCGCTGGGCATCCTGGACAAGTTCGACGTCGCCGGCCTGCCGCTGGACTCGGTGCGGTCGCAGCACCTGCAGATCGAGGCCATGAAGCTGGCCTTTGCCGACCTGTACAAGTATGTGGGCGATCCGCGCAGCATGGACGTCACGCCGGAACAGATGCTGGACGATGCCTACCTGGCCTCGCGCGCCAAGCTCATCGACATGGACAAGGCCACGGCTTTCGCGGCCGGGCGTCCCCATGCGGGCGGCACCATCTATATGTCGGCCGCCGACGAAAGCGGCATGATGATTTCCTTCATCATGTCCAACTACATGGGCTTCGGCTCGGGCGTCGTGGTTCCCGGCACGGGCATCAGCCTGCAGAACCGCGGGGTCGGCTTCTCGATGGACCCGAAGGCGGTCAACGTGGTCAAGGGCGGCTACCGGCCGTTCCATACCATCATCCCGGGCTTCCTGACCCGCGGCGGCAAGCCGGTCATGAGTTTCGGCGTGATGGGCGGCGATATGCAGCCGCAGGGCCATTTGCAGACCGTCGTGCGCATGTTGGACTATCATCAGAATCCGCAGGCGGCGTGCGACGCACCGCGCTGGAAGGTCAACCGCGACTTCACGGTCGATCTGGAATCCACCATGCCCGCCAGCACCGTCGAAGGCCTGAAGAACCTGGGCCATACCCTGAAGAGTGTCAACGATCCGTATATGGATTTCGGCTCCGGGCAATTCATATGGCGCATGTCCGAAAACGACAACGAACTGGGGTATGTGGCCGCCAGCGACAGCCGTCGCGACGGCCAGGCTGTCGGCTTCTGATCCAACATCGCGTACAAGCGCAACTGACAAGGGGAATGCAATGAAGAAACTTGGTTCCGCGATCGGCGCCGCCTTGCTGGCGCTGGCCGCCGGCTCTGCCGTGGCGCAGGAACTGCGCATCGGGCTGCAGGAAGACCCGGACGTGCTGGACCCGGCGCGCGCCCGCACCTACGTGGGCCGCATCGTCTTCACGTCGCTGTGCGACAAGCTGGTGGACATTGATCCCAAGCTGCACGTCGTCCCCCAGCTGGCCACCTCCTGGAGCTGGAATGCCGATAACACCGTGTTGACCATGAAGCTGCGCGGCGATGCGCTGTTCCATGACGGCACGAAGTTCGATGCCGCCGCCGCCAAGGCCAACCTGGACCGTGCCCGCACGCTGCCGGACAGCTTCCGCAAGGGTGAACTGGCATCCGTGAAGGACGTGCAGGCGCCGGACGCGCAGACGCTGGTCCTGACGCTGAAGCAGCCGGATGCGACGCTGCTGTACCAGCTGACCGATCGCGCGGGGATGATGCTGTCGCCGGCCATCTTCAATGACAAGGATACGAATGCGGTCGGCCGCAATCCGGTTTGTTCGGGGCCCTACAAGTTTGTCGAACGCGTGCAGAACGATCGGATCGTGCTGCAGAAGTTCGACAAATACTACGATGCCAAGGACTACCACTTCAGCAAGATCACCTTCCTGCCGATTCCCGATACGACGGTGCGCCTGCAGAACCTGCGTTCCGGCGGTCTGGATATTCTGGAGCGCTTGAATCCTTCGGACGCGCCGGACGTCAAGAAAGATCCCAACCTGCATTTCACTTCCATCGCCGGCCTGGGCTTCCAGGAAATCGTGTTCAACCAGAACAACGGCGATCGCGCCAAGTCGAATCCGTTCCGCGACGAGCGCGTGCGCCAGGCGCTGAGCCTGTCGATCGATCGCGATGCGATCAACGAAGTGATCGGCGGCGGTATCTACGAGCCGGCCAACCAGGCGTTCCCGCCGGCCAGCCCTTACCACAGCGACAAGTTTCCCGTGCCCAAGCGCGACGTGGCCAAGGCCAAGGCGCTGCTGAAGGAAGCCGGCCTGACGCAGGTAAAGGCGGAGCTGGCATTCGGCAACAACACCACGACGGCCGCTATTGCCGAGATGATGCAGGCCATGGCGCGCGAGGCGGGTATCGAACTGAGCCTGCGTCCGACCGACTATGCGGCATTGCTCACGCAGATGCGCGGCGGCAACTTCGAGGTCGCCCTGCGTGGCTGGTCGGGCCGTCCGGATCCGGACGGCAACGTCTATCCTTTCATCACCTGCAAGGGCGCGCTGAACGATGGCGAATACTGCAACCCGAAGGTGGACGCGTTCCTGAACGAAGCCCGCCGGGTGCCGGACGAAGCCAAGCGCAAGGCGCTGTACGAGCAGGCCGAGGCCATTATCCAGAAGGAAATGCCCGACGCTTTCCTGTACTTCCAGCCGTGGCCCTTCGCGATGCAGAAGAAGGTCAAGGGTTTCCTGCCGTATCCTGACGGGATGATCCGCCTGAAGGGCGTCGCATTCTCGAATTAGGCGCATTCGGCCGAGCGGAGCGTCCGGGATGCGGTTCCGGCGCTTCGCTCTTTATGTTTTAGCGGTATTTCTCCATGTTCAAACTCATCCTGCGTCGCGTTCTCGTGGCGATCCCGACATTGATACTGGTGTCGATGATCGTCTTCTCGCTGCAGAAAGTGCTGCCGGGCGACCCGGTATTGACGCTGGCGGGCGAAGAGCGCGATCCCGCCGTGCTGGACTACCTGCGCCAGAAATATCATCTGGACGATCCCTTGCCCGTGCAGTACCTGGCCTGGGTCAGGCAGGTCGCTACCGGAGACCTGGGCAAGTCGCTGCGCACCGACGTACCCGTCACGTCGCTGATTTCGCAGAAGCTGCCCGTCACGCTGCAACTGGCGGCCATGGCCATGATCATCGCGCTGCTGGTGGGCATACCGACCGGCATCCTGGCGGCGGTGCGCAAGGGCAAGCTGATGGAATACGGGGCGAATGTGGCGGCGCTGTCCGGCATGTCCATTCCCAACTTCTGGCTGGGCATCATCCTGATCATGATCGTCTCCGTGCAGCTGCGCTGGCTGCCGGCATCGGGCTACGTCTCGCCGGCCGAGGACTTCTGGCTGTCGATGAAGACCATGATCATGCCGGCCATCGTGCTGTCCACGTCGCTGGCGGCCTATCTTATGCGCCACACCCGGTCGGCCATGCTGGAAGCCCTGGGTGCGGACTACGTTCGCACCGCGCGGGCCAAGGGCGTGTCGCCGCGCGTGGTCGTGCTGCGCCACGCCTTGCGCAACGCGTTGATGCCCATCGTGACGCTGGTGACCCTGCTGTTCGGCGAATTGCTGGCCGGCGCCGTGCTGACCGAACAGGTCTTCACGATCCCGGGCTTCGGCAAGCTGGTGGTCGACGCGGTATTCAACCGCGATTACGCGGTGGTGCAGGGCGTCGTGCTGTGCGTCGCCGTGGGCTTCATCGTGATGAATCTGCTGGCCGACATTCTCTATATCGTTGTCAATCCCCGACTGAGGCATTCATGAGCGCTACACCATCCGCCGTGGCTCCCGGCGGCGCGATGCCCCGGCGCACCAATCGGGCCTGGGGCAAGTTCCGCCGCAACCGTATCGCGATGATCGGCGCGGCCATCGTGCTGTTCTTCGTCATCGTGGCGATCTTCGCGCCGCTGCTGGCCAACCACGATCCCTTCCAGACCAGCTTCACCACTATCCGCAAGCCGCCGTCGGCGAACTTCTGGCTGGGTACCGACGAACTGGGCCGGGATATCTATACCCGCATGCTGTTCGGCGCGCGCGCCTCGCTGATGGCGGGTTTGGCGTCCGTCATCATCGCCATGATCGTCGGCGTGCCGTTCGGCCTGTTGTCCGGCTACTTCGGCGGCTGGGTGGATAGTTCGATTTCCCGCGTTACCGAAGCGCTGCTGGCGATACCCTTCCTGATCCTGGCGATCGCGC
>NZ_JBMQQZ010000051.1:0-7804 GCF_057362025.1 Bordetella sp.
TGGCGCCCTTGTGCTACGGCATTGCGGCCAACAGCACGAAGCGCTATCTGGCCGGCGTGGACGCATTGAGCGGCGCGACCGGCAGCATGGTCAGCGCGTCGCTGCTGCTGATGCCCTTCGCGATCTGGACCTGGCCGGTCGAGCCGGTATCGATGCAAGCCTGGGGGGCGACGATCACGCTGGCGCTGGTATGCACGGCCATCGCCTATGTGATGTTTTTCCGGCTGATCGCCAGCGTGGGACCGACGGCGGCCGTCAGCGTGACTTTCCTCGTGCCGGTGTTCGGGGTGCTGTGGGGCACGCTGCTGCTGGACGAAGCGATCACCGGGACGATATTGCTGGGCGCGGCGATTATCCTGGTGGGCACGGCGCTGTCATTGGGGCTGGTCAGGGGGCGAAAGACGGCCAATGCCTGAACGCTCGGGCGGGAAGGTGCGCGTTTACACCCTTTCAAACACGCCCGCCGCGCCCATCCCGGTGCCGACGCACATCGTCACCATCCCGTACTTGCCCTGACGGCGGCGCAGGCCATGCACGACCGTCGCGGCCCGGATGGCACCGGTGGCGCCCAGCGGATGCCCCAGCGCGATCGCGCCACCCAGCGGGTTGACCTTGCCCGGGTCCAGGCCCAGGTCGCCGATCACGGCCAGCGACTGCGCGGCGAAGGCTTCGTTCAGTTCTATCCAGTCCATGTCCTGCAGGGTCAGGCCCGCCAGCCGTAGGGCGTCGGGGATGGCTTCCTTCGGGCCGATGCCCATGAGCTCCGGCGCGACGCCGCGCACGGCGAAGGAGACGAAGCGCGCCAGCGGCACCAGTCCATGGTCGCGCACGGCTCGCCCGGAGGCGAGGATGAGCACGCCGGCGCCATCCGATGTTTGCGAGCTGTTGCCCGCGGTGACGCTGCCACGTGCGGCGAAGACGGGCTTCAGCCGCGCCAGCGCCTGCATGGAGGTGTCCCGGCGCGGGCCTTCGTCCCGCGTGAAGTCGCTCTGGACGATGTCGATGTCGCCGGACCGCAAGTCGGCCCGGCGGGCAACGGTGGCAACCGGGGCGATTTCCTCGTCGAATTCGCCGGCATCCTGGGCCGCCAGTGCGCGCTGGTGCGATTGCAGGGCGAAGGCGTCCTGCGCCTCGCGGCCGATCTTCCATTGTTCGGCCACACGTTCGGCGGTCAGGCCCATGCCATAGGCGATGCCGATGTCTTCCTCGCTGGCGAAGATACGCGGCGAGAACGAGGGCGTGTGCCCCATCATGGGAACCTGGCTGAGCGATTCGACGCCGCCGGCGATGATGACGTCGGCCTCGCCCACGCGGATGCGGTCGGCGGCCATGGCGATGGCGCTGAGTCCGGACGCGCAGAAGCGGTTGACGGTGATGCCGGGCACGCGGTCGGGAAGGCCCGCCAGCAGGACGGCGATGCGGGCGACGTTCAGTCCCTGCGTGCCTTCGGGCCGCGCGCAGCCGATGATGGCGTCGTCGATCGCGGCGGGATCCAGCGTCGGCGCCCGCGCCAGCGTGGCGCGCAGGATGTCGGCCAACAGGTCGTCCGGACGCATGTGGCGCAGTGCGCCCTTGGGGGCTTTGCCCACCGGCGACCGCGTGGCGGCGACGACGTAGGCGTCTTGCAAGGTTCGTGTCATGGCGTGTCTCCTTCTACCAGGCAGCCTGGAAGCCCAGGCCTGAGGCCGCGCGCACGGGCATCCTTAGTTTCGCACCGGCTTGCCGGTCTTGAGCATTCCCATGATGCGCTCGTGCGTCTTGGGATTGGCCAGCAGGCGCATGAATGCGCGTCGTTCCAGGGCCAGCATCCATTCTTCGTCCACCAGAGTACCCGCGTCGACGTCGCCGCCACAAATGACGTGGGCGACGGTACGGCCCAGTTCGTAGTCGTACTCCGAGATGAATCCGCCATCCCGCATGTTGACCAACTGTGCCGACAAGGTGGCGGCGCCGTCCGTGCCGGCCACGGGGAATGGCGCGTCCAGCGCCGGCCGCCACCCGGCGTCGGCCAGCGCGGCGGCGTGGCCGATGGCGACGTGCAGCAGCTCGTCTTCGTTCATGACGATGGGGTCGGTTTCGCGCAGGTAGCCGATCTGTCGCGCCTCCAGGGCCGAGCGCGAGACTTTGGCGGTGGCGATGGCCTCGGCGAATTTCTGCAGGAATGGCAGGAGGGGGGCGTCCGGCGCGCAGGCGGCACGTTGTTCGGCGGCGCGCCGGGCGCAATAGGCCAGGCCGCCGGCGCCCGGGACCAAGCCGACGCCGACCTCGACCAGGCCGATATGGGTTTCCAGGTGCGCGACGCGGGCAGAGGCATGCACGGCGATTTCGCAGCCGCCGCCCAGGGCCAGCCCGGACAGCGCGACGACGGTGGGCACGAGCGCGCTGCGCAAGCGCTGGGCGACGCGCTGCAGGTCGCGTTCCATCGGTTCGATCGCGGCCGGTCCGCCCTGCATGAACGCCGGCAGCATGGCCTGCAGGTCCGCGCCGGCGGAGAACGGCTGGCCGGTCTGCCACACCACGAGGCCGCGGTAGCGCTCTTCCGCCAGGTCGACGGCCCGCAGCAGGCCCTGCGTGACGGCGGGGCTGATGGTGTGCATCTTGCTTTTGAACGACGCGATCAGGATATCGTCGTGGCCGTCCCGCGCCAGGGTCCAGAGGCAGATCGCCGCGTCCTCGTACACCGTGCGGCCCGGCGCCTCGTGCGTTTCTCCCATCAGGCGCGGGGGCGCGAGCTGGCGTCGATAGACGGGCAATTCGCGGCGCGGCTGGAATGCTTTTACCTCCGCATTCCAGGAGCCGCCGGCGGTATGGACGCCGCCGTGCTCGGGCACCGGGCCGCGCATGACCCAATCGGGCAGCGGCACCGGCGACAGGGCGCGGCCTTGGGCGATGTCTTCCTGTATCCATTCCGCGACCGTGGTCCAGCCGGCCGCCTGCCAGATCTCGAAAGGCCCTTTCGCGTGCCCGAAGCCCCAGCGCAGGGCGAAGTCGACATCGCGCGCGGTGTGGGCGATCTCGGCGAGATGGACGGCGGAATAGTGGAAGGTGTCACGCAGCAGGGCCCAGAGGAATCGGCCCTGGGGCTCGGTGGAATCGTGCAAGGCGCGCAGCCGCAGCGCGGGGTCGCGCTCGGCCAGCGCGGCGACGGTCGCTTCCTCCAGCCGCGCATCGGACGCGACGTATTGGCGGGTGGCGGGATCCAGGCGCAGGATGGTCTTGCCCTCTTTGCGGTAGAACCCGGCCCCGGTCTTCTGCCCGAGCGCGCCCTGCTCCAGCAGCGCCGCCAGCACGGGCGGGGTGGCGAAGGCCGCGTGGAAGGGGTCGTCCGGCAGGCCGGTCTGCATCGTATGGATGACGTGGGCCAGCGTGTCCAGGCCGACCACGTCCGCCGTGCGGAAGGTGCCGGATTTGGCGCGGCCCAGGCGGGAACCCGTCAGCTCGTCGACGACGTCGTAGGCCAGACCGTGGTGTTCGGCTTCGATCATGGCGGCCAGGATGCCGAATACGCCGATGCGGTTGCCGATGAAATTCGGGGTGTCCTTGGCGCGGACGACGCGCTTGCCCATGTCGGTCGTCAGGAAGGTTTCCAGGCTGTCCAGCAGGGCGGCGTCCGTGCGCGACGCCGGGATCAATTCGACCAGCGGCATGTAGCGCGGCGGATTGAAGAAATGGACGCCGCAGAACCTGTCTTGCATGGCTTCGGGCAACGTCGCGGCCAATGCATCGATGGACAGGCCGGACGTGTTGGTGGCCAATACGGCGTGCGGGGCGAGCGCGGGAACGATGCGCCGGTAGAGGTCCTGCTTCCAGTCCAGGCGTTCCGCGATGGCCTCCAGGACCAGGTCGCAGCCGGCCAGGAGGTCCAGGTTTTCGTCATAGTTCGCGGGCCGGATGTGCGCCGCGAGCTCGGCCGCGGCCAGCGGCGCCGGATTCAGGCGCGCCAGCCCTTCGATGGCCTTGCGCGCGGTGGCGCTGCGATCGGGGCCGTCGGCGGGCAGATCGAAAAGCACCGCGGGAATGCGTGCGTTCACGCAATGGGCGGCGATCTGCGCGCCCATGACGCCGGCGCCCAGGATGGCGACACGGCGGATGCGCGGGGCAAATCGAGGGGGGGCGGCATGTCCCGCCGCGGGGGTATGCGGCCCGGGTTGGGTCTCTGCAGCGGTGTTCATGACGAATGTCTCCTTGAGAAGGCGCGACCTTTGCCAGCTTGTACGTCCAGGACGGATCCAACGAGATTGTGGGGGATGCGCGGCACGGCGACAATCGCGGCCTGCGGCGTGGGGCCGGCGTGGCCCGCGCGGCTTACAGACCGCCTCGTACGCAAGCGAAGCGATTCGCGCCATCCCGCCACCCGCGGAGCGACGCGCCCTGGGGAAACGAGGCGGGTCAGTATCCCGAGGACTGGCCGGTCAGGGCCACGCCCAGGCGCAGCAAGGTGTACGCGACGTTATCGGCCAGCCGCCGCAGCAGGCTGCGCCGCTGATGGTCGGCCGTACGGACCAGCATGCCCCCATTGGCGATTTCTTCCTCCAGCCTGCCGTACAGTTCGCGCGCGAAACCGGCATCGTCGACGACCACGTTGGCTTCGCGCGCCAGCAGCAGGCTGAAAGGGTCCAGGTTGGACGAGCCGACGGTGGCGAAGTCGTCGATCACCGCCACCTTGGCGTGCAGATAGCCGGGCATGTACTCGTAGATCTCGATGCCGGCGTTCAGCAGGTCGGCGTACAGGACATGGGTGGCGTAGTACTGCAGGCGGTATTCCACCTTGCCCTGCAAGAGCAGCCGCACCCGTACCCCGCGGGCGGCGGCACGCTTGAGCGCGCGGCGAAAGCGCAGGCCGGGAAAGAAGTACGCATTGGCGATGAGGATGTCGCGGTGGGCGCGCGCGATGCCATAGAGATAGGCACGTTCGAAGGTCTGGCGCCAGCGCAGGTTGTCGCGCAGCACCAGGGCGGCGCGCAGGCGTCCGGGCGGCTCGGCCAGCGGCTGGAATTCGGGGCGTCGCAGCCGCCGGCGCGCGGCGGCCATTTCGCCGCGTCGCAGGACGGCCGGGTTCAGGCGTATCCACAGCAGGTCCTGCGCATGGATGGCGTGGGCGACCAGCGGCCCCTGAACCTCTACCGCGAAATCGAAACGCGGGTTGGCGTCGATGCCATCGGTCGGATCCAAATCGTCATAATCGTCGACGATGTTGATACCGCCGACGAAGGCGACGCGTCCGTCGACCACCGTGACCTTGCGATGCAGGCGGCGCAGCCGGCTGCGCGAAAACAGCAGCCGTCGCGGCCAGCCCGGTTCCGGCCGGAAGATGCGGCACTGGGCGCCGGCGTCCAGCAGGCGCCGCTGTACCTCGTGCACCCATTCCCAGCTGCCGAAGCCATCGATGACCACGCGCACCTTCACGCCGCGCGCGCAGGCGCGTTGCAGCGCGGCCAGTACCTGTTGCGCCGTGCGGTCCAGCGTAAAGATGTAGGTTTCGAGGTGGACCACCGTGCGGGCGGCATCGATGGCCTCGCAGAGGGCGGGGAAGAATTCCGCGCCGTTCTTGAGCAGCCGGATCGCATTGCCTTCCGACCAGTGCAACCGCAGCGGCCTGGACTTCACGGCAATTCGAGCTCCGCCAGCAAAGGAGAGTGGTCCGACAATTTGGCCCAGGCGCGCCCGCGCAATACGCGCGCGCTGCGCACGCCGAAACCGCGCTGGTAGATGCGATCCAGGCGAAACCAGGGGAACACGGCGGGAAAGGTACGCGGCGGTGGCGCGTCGCGCAGACCGCCCTGCGCCGTCAGCTGATTGCTGCGCTCCAGCATGGCCAGGCTGTTCGGCACGCCGCGCAGCACGTTGCTGAGCCGCCGCATGCTCTCGCGCAGGCGCGGACCTTCGCCGCCGACCAGCTTGGGCGCATGGGAAAACACTTCGTAGACGCCCAGGCGCTGGACGAACAAGGGCGCCAGCCTGTCGCCCCAATCGTTGAAGTCGCCCGCGATCACCATGGGCGCGCCGGCCGGCACCACGCGGTCGATACGATCGACCAGGGCCTGGATCTGCCGCGTGCGGCTGCCGGAAAACAGGCCCAGGTGCACCACGAAGCAATGCACTTCGCGGCCGGCGACTTCGACCGTGGCATGCAGCAGCCCGCGCTGCTCCAGCCGGTGATCGGAGATGTCCTGGTTTTCGTGTTCGAGGATCGGATAACGCGACAGCAGCGCATTGCCGTGGTCGGTCTGGTTGCGGATGGCGTTGCGGCCGTAGCACATGTCCATGTGCAGCGCCGCGGCCAGCGACATGTGCTGGGCATCCAGCACGTTGCGGCTTTCGTTGCGGCCCTGGACTTCCTGCAGGAAGACCAGGTCCGGGCGCAGTCCGTACAACCCCAGGCGCAGCTCTTTGAGGGAGTCCCGCGCGCCCAGCGCGGAACGGCCCTTGTGGATGTTGTAGCTGACGACGCGCAGGATGGACATGGCCCCAGCTTACCGCATGGTCATTTCACTTCCGCGTTGCGCAAACGGATGTGCAATTCGCGCAGCTGCTTTTCGTCGACCGGCGAAGGCGCCTGCGTCAGGAGATCCTGCGCGCGCTGCGTCTTGGGGAAAGCGATGACGTCGCGTATCGACTCGGCGCCGCTCATCATGGTGACGATGCGGTCCAGGCCGAAGGCGATGCCGCCGTGCGGGGGCGCGCCGTACTGCAGCGCGTCCAGCAGGAAGCCGAACTTCTGCCGCGCTTCTTCCGCGTTGATCTTCAGGGCGCGGAAGACCTTGCTCTGCACTTCCTCGCGATGGATACGCACCGAGCCGCCGCCGATTTCCCAGCCGTTCAGCACCATGTCGTAGGCCTTGGCGTAGGCCTTGCTGGGATCGGTTTCGAGGAAGTCCTCGTGGCCGTCCTTGGGGCTGGTGAAGGGATGGTGGGCAGCGGTGTAGCGGCCTTCTTCCTCGTCGTATTCGAACATCGGGAAGTCGATGACCCACAGCGGGCGCCAGCCGGGCGTGAACAGCCCGGAGGTCTTGCCGAATTCGCTGTGGCCAATCTTGACACGCAGCGCGCCGATGGAATCGTTGACGACCTTTTCCTTGTCGGCGCCGAAGAAAATGATGTCGCCGTCCTGGGCGCCCGTACGCTTGATCAGCTCGGCCAGCGCCGCGTCGTGGATGTTCTTGACGATGGGCGATTGCAGGCCGTCGCGGCCCTTGCCGGCTTCGTTGACCTTGATCCAGGCCAGGCCCTTGGCGCCGTAGATGCCGACGAACTGGGTATAGCTGTCGATTTCGCTGCGCGACAGGGAGCCGCCGCCCGGCACGCGCAGGGCCACGACACGGCTGCCCGGGGTGGCCGCGGCGGTCGCGAAGACCTTGAAATCCACATCGCGCATGATGTCGCTGATGTCGGTGAATTCCAGCGACACGCGCAGGTCGGGCTTGTCCGACCCATAGCGGCGCATGGCTTCGGTCCAGGTCATGCTGGGGAACGGCTGCGGCAGGTCGACGTTCTGCACCACCTTGAAGACATGGCGGATCATGCTTTCGAAGATCTCGCGGATCTCTACTTCGTTCAGGAAGGAGGTTTCGCAATCGATCTGGGTGAACTCGGGCTGGCGATCGGCTCGCAGGTCCTCGTCGCGGAAGCACTTGGTGATCTGGTAGTAGCGGTCGAAACCCGACACCATCAGCATCTGCTTGAACAGCTGCGGCGACTGCGGCAAGGCGAAGAACTGGCCGGCGTTCACGCGCGAAGGCACCAGATAGTCGCGCGCGCCTTCGGGCGTGCTCTTGGTCAGCATCGGCGTTTCGATATCGATGAA